>CADBFL010000124.1 GCA_902793875.1 uncultured Eubacteriales bacterium
CGATGCAAACCTTGCAAGTCGCTATGGGGTTCGTCGGCAACTACGCCCCTTGTGGACTTTCACCACAGACTGACGGCATGCCCGTCATACTAGAAAAAGCAGCCACGGGATCGTGACTGCTTTACCGATTCTTTGCGCTTTGCGCCTGTTTTAGCTTTTGCTTTATGAGCGGCTTGCTCTTCTCAGCAGCTTTAAGCCTTTGCTGCGGTTTCCTTCGCTGCGGTTTCCTTTGCTGCGGCTGCTTAAGCCTTTGCTGCGGCTTCCTTTGCTGCAGCTGCCTTAGCCTTCTTTGCTGCGGCTGCTTTCTCAGCGGCTTCCTTCTTAGGAAGCTTTCTGAAGCTGTTGATCGCGCCTGTCGGGCAGATCGCTGCGCAGAGTCCGCAGGACTTGCACTTCTCCTGATTGATCCTTGCGAGGTTGTCCTCGACGGTGATCGCGTCGAAGTTGCAGACCGTGGTGCACTTCATGCAGCCTATGCATGCATTGTCGCAGTTCTTGCGGGCAACAGCGCCCTTGTCTGTGGATGAGCACAGAACGTGTACCTGGTTCTTCTGAGGTACGAGCTTGATTATCTTCTGCGGGCAGACGCCAACGCACGCGCCGCATGCCACGCAGTTTTCTCTGTTGACTCTCGCAACTCCGTCCACGACTCCGATAGCATCGAACTGGCATGCGTTTACGCAGTCGCCGAGTCCGATACAACCGAACATGCAGGCATTAGGCGAAGTGAACCATCCCTTTGCGCCCTTGCAGGAGCTCATTCCCTGCCATTCGAGCACCGTACGGGAAGCTTCGCATGTGCCGTTGCACATCACGTTCGCTACCTGAGGCTCCGCCGAGCCGGCTGCTCTTCCGAGGATCTCTGCTATCTGAGCCGCGACTCCGGCTCCTCCCGGCGAGCACTTTGTGCAAGGAAGCTCTTCATCCGCTACGAGGTTGGCCGCGTAGTCATCGCATCCCGCGAATCCGCATCCGCCGCAGTTCGCGCCCGGGAGCACCTCTCTGACCTTGGTGACTCTCTCGTCGACCGCAACATGGAACACCTTGGATGCAAAGACCAGAAGGGCCGAGCATACAAAGCCGATAACTGCAACCAACAGTACAGGTGTCATAATACCATTCATTACTCCACCTCCTTACTGGAACATCCCGGTGAAGCCCATGAACGAGAGCGCCATGATGGACGCTGCCACAAGGATGATCCCAACGCCCTGGAACGGCGCCGGCACTCCATCCATGTCGTTGAGCTTCTCCTCGCGGATGCCTGCGAAGAGGACCATCGCTACCATGTAGCCGACGCCTGCTCCGAAAGCATACACTATGGACTCAATATAACTGTAACCGTAACTGATCGCGTTGATCGTCGCGCCGAGGATGGCGCAGTTCGTTGTGATCAGAGGGAGGAAGATACCGAGGGCCTTCTGGAGAGCCGGCAGGTACCTCTTCATGAACATCTCGACGAACTGTACGAGCGCCGCGATAACGAGAATGAATACTACAGTCTGCAGATATCCGATCTCGAATTTATTGAGGAGCTGCATCACAGGCCATGTAACGAGCTCGGCAATGACCATTACGAACACTACCGCGCCGCCCATGCCTACGGACGAGCTCATCTTGTTTGAAACTCCGAGGAACGAGCATATTCCCAGGAACTGCGACAGTACGAAGTTGTTAACGAGGACTATCGCCATGAATATGACTATAAGATTTACCATCTATTCCGTCCTCCCTTCTATACCGCTGCGGCAGTCTTTGCTGCCTTTTCTGCTTCGACTTCCTCATTGGCCTCAGCGGTGTTGCACGAATTGTACATCGGGCAGAGTCCGCAGCTGAAGCCTTTGGCCTTGAGAGCCCTGCCCTTCGTAGCCGCCTGCATGATCGCGATCAGCACGCCGAATACGAAGAATCCGCCCGGCGGCAGGTTGAAGAATCCGATCGAGAAGTCCGGGATGATGGTGAAGCCGAGGAGGCAGCCCGTTCCGAAGAATTCTCTGATGGCTCCCATGCATGCCAGGGCAAGCGTGAATCCAAGACCCATGCCGATGCCGTCAAAAGCCGAATCGATCACGGTGTTCTTGTTCGCGAATGCCTCGGCGCGGCCGAGGATGATGCAGTTAACTACGATCAGAGGGATGAATACTCCCAGAGCCTTGTTGATGTCCGGCGCGTAAGCCTGGAGCACGAACTGCACCAGTGTTTGGAACAAATCAGTACGGCCGTTGCCGAAAGTCCCATTCCGAGCGCGTTGATCAGTGATGAAGATGTTGCGAGGAACGGGCAGGTTCCGAGCAGGAGCACCAGCACCGGGTTCTCCTTTATGATACCGTTGGTCAGTATCGAGAGCTTGCTTTTCTTTTCCATTACTTAACACCTCCCATCGCTTTGTACTGCTCGAGCGCGCAGTATACAGCTTTGTGGATAGCGCCCGAGGACACGGATGCGCCCGTCACCTCGACAACGCTGTCGGCGTGGTCCTTGATCTTGTCGCTTCCCAGCTCGGTCAGTCCGATGTACTGCTTGAGATGCTCAGGGTCCTGCGCCTTGGTTCCTACGCCCGGAGTGTCGGCGTGGTCTGTAACCGTAACGCCTGTGATCGCTCCGTCCTTGTCGATGCCGACCATTGCTGTCAGCAGTCCGCCGTAGGAGTTGGATTTGACGGTGACTACCATTCCCGCACCGTTGTCTGCGGTGTAGCAGTCCACAGCGTATACCTTGCCCGGTTCGTATTCCACGAGCTCTGCTCCGCTGTCTGAGAACTTGCCGTCAGCAGCTTCGAGCAGGGAGGATCTTGCCTCGCTTGCCGCCGCCTCCGTGTTCTTCTCGATGATCGGAGCGGTGATGCCGTATGTGAATGCCAGCAGGAATGTCACCGCGAAGCATATGATCACAAGCACCAGTATAGGCGAGATGAATTCCTTGAATGCGCTGTTTTTACTTTCCATTCCTGGCACCTCCCTCCTTCAGATAGAACTTGTAAGACAGGTTGTTCAGAAGCGGTGTGCAGAGGTTCATCAGCAGGATCGAGAAGGACACGCCTTCAGGATAGGATCCGTACTGCCTGATGCACATCGTCACGATTCCGCAGCCGATGCCGAATATGAGCTGTCCGAGAGGCAGCTTAGGCGATGTGACATAGTCTGTCGCCATGAAGAATGCTCCGAGCAGCACGCCGCCTGTGAGCGCGTGGAAGAGTCCTCCGTACAGGCTTCCGGTCATGATGCATCCGAGAACGAATACGGTGCCGATGAATGCACACGGGATGACCGGGCTGATGACCTTGCGGACGATCAGGTAGACGCCCCCGATGATCAGAGCTATCGCGCAGACCTCGCCGGTCGAGCCGCCGTGGAATCCGAGCAGCAGCTGGCTGAGACTCGGAAGCTGCGAGAAATCGAGATTTCCGGCATCCCTGAGCTCCGCATAAGTCGCGAGAGGCGTAGGTCCCGTCGTTGCATCAGTCGCTCCGGCCAGCCTTGTTACAGGCCATGTCGACATGTTGGCCGAGAACGAGATGAACAGGAATATACGCGCTGTGATAGCAGGGTTGCTGAAGTTCTTTCCGATGCCTCCGAAGAGCTGCTTTACTACCACTATCGCGAACAGGCATCCGAGGATGGCCTGCCAGAACGGGAAGTTTGCCGGAACGTTGAACGCTATCAGCAGTCCCGTGAGCGCTGCCGAAAGATCTCCGACGGTCTGTTTCTTGTGTGTGATCGCATTATATACATACTCGAAGAGCACGCTTGCGGCTACGCATACGACCGACAGCAGCAGCGCTCTTATCCCGAAGATGTAGATGCTGGCGATCCATGCAGGCGCGAGTGCCAGAAGCACCGTGCCCATGAGCCTCGTAGTATCCGACTCCGTCACGATGTGCGGCGAGGAGGATACTATCAAATTAGTATGAAACTTATTATCCATATTAGTTCGATGCCTCCTTTACCATCATCTTGGCCAGTTTATTGGACATGGCGAGCGGACGTCTTGCCGGGCATGTGTACGAGCAGCTGCCGCACTCCATGCACTGCATGACATTGAATCTGTTGAGCGTGTCTATATCCTTCTTTTCGTAAGCATCCGCGAAGATGCTCGGCATGAGGCCGAACGGGCATGCCGTATGGCAGCGCTGGCAGTTGAGACACGCTGTCTCCTCCTTGACCTCGGCCTTTTCCTGGCTGAAGCACAGGATGGCTGAAGTGTTCTTCATCGTCGGGGACTCGTCGGATTTCGTGGCCCTTCCCATCATAGGTCCGCCCATGATGATCTTGCGCGGCTCTGTCTTGTATCCGCCGCAGAATTCCACGACATCTGCGATCCTTGTGCCGATAGGAACGTAAACGTTCTTAGGCTCTGCGACCGCGTCTCCGTCGATGGTGACTCTTCTTCTGACGATCGGCATTCCGGTCTTGAAGTACTCAGCCATCACGCCGATAGTCGATACGTTGTCGAGAATGACTCCGAGCTGGGCCGGGAGGACTCCCGCGTCCATCACCTTGCCGACCGTCTCGTATATGAGCACGCGCTCAGCTCCCTTCGGGTAGCTGGACGGCAGCGGCACGATCTCGATGTCCCTGATCTCGTTCTGCTCTATCAGCCTCTTGAGATTAGCGATGGCGTCAGGCTTGTTGGTCTCGACGCCGATGTAGCCTTTTTTGAGATCCAGCCACGTCATGATCAGTCTCATACCGTCGAGAACGTCCTGACCGTTCTCTACCATTTCTCTGTTGTCTGTGGTGATGAACGGCTCGCACTCGGCCGCGTTGACCACAAGATACTCACACTCATCGAGATTCTTAGGATTCAGCTTGATGTGCGTCGGGAAGGAAGCTCCTCCGAGTCCTACCATACCGCTGTCTCTTGCAGCCTTGATGAAATCTTCAAGGCTGTTGATCTCAGGTATTTTGACTTCCTCGCTGATCTCCTGTTTCTTGTCAGTCTCGATCACTATGTGAGTTTCAAAGCCGCCCATTGAACCGCGGACCTGGTCTATAGACTTGACGGTTCCGCTGACGCTCGAAAAGATAGGTGCGCTGACAAAGGCATCGACGTCTCCGATCCTCTGTCCTACCTTTACGTAATCCCCCTTCTCTACGAGAGGTTGACAAGGAGCGCCGATGTTCTGGGACATGCTTATGCTTACTTCATCCGGTACCGGCATCGTCACGGTCTCCGAAGCGGCCGTGTTCTTGTGATGAGGTACGTGGATGCTTGGCAAATGTTTCCTTTGGCTCATCCCTTTAGAAACTCCTTTCACATAATACCTTACTGCTGAAATAACTACGTTCTGCGGTCCTGCCGCCATGTGTTTTGCAGGCGGCCTGCCCGCGCGGAAACGCTGCCCTGCGGCGGCCTGCGCCGTCATGCGGCGGCTTGCGGCTCGCCTTTTTACACACAAAAAACAGGCGCTTCCCATAAGCCCTCATATTATATACCATTCAAAACCAAAAATCAGTTTTGCCAAAAACATAACAGAGCCAAACTGTTCCTTTTGGGGTACAATCGGGGCCAAAAAAGTTGACCGCAACTGTTGACCACAATACAATAGTTTTATGAAAGAGAAGACTATCGCGGATTTTCTGAAAGAATATGCTGAAAAGGATACTGTGTCCTTCCACATGCCCGGGCACAAGGGACGCGGCGATCTGTTTGCCGAAGCCGGCTTCGGCGGTCTTGTGAGAAATGCAGCGTCCTGGGACATAACGGAAGTGCCGGGGGCGGACTCTTTGTTCTGCCCGCGCGGCGTTCTGCGTAATGTCATGGATAATTACGCAGAACTGTATGGCGCCCGCCATACCGAGCTCCTTGTGAACGGCTCGAGCGCGGGCCTCATTGCAGCTGTCATCTCCAGCGTCCCTGTCGGCGGCAAGCTTATTCTCGGACGCAATTCGCACCATTCGGTATTCAGCGCATTAAGGCTCGGCGGCATCAATCCTGTTTACATCAGGCCTGAGACCGATCCGCAGTTCAATCTTGCGGCAGAGATATCTCCGTACGAGCTCGAGGCAGCATGCGACGCGCATCCTGACGCGTCGGCCGTGCTCATCACGAGCCCGAACTACTGCGGCGTGATGAGCGACGTCTCCGTGCTCGCCGACATCGCGCACGAGCACGGCATGCTGCTTATAGTCGATCAGGCGCACGGGGCCCACCTGAGATTCTTCGATCTGTATGCCGGCCGCGCCCGCGACGAGGGCGCGTACGTGCCTCATCCGAGGCACGCCGCCGAGACTCTCGGCGCCGACATCGTCGTAAACAGCACACACAAGACCCTGCTCAGTTTTACGGGAAGCGGCATACTCAACATCTGCGGAGACTCTGTGGATATCGACACGGTGAGCGAGACCCTGAGGATGGTCCAGACCACCAGCCCGTCATATCTTCTGATGGCGAGCCTTGACATAAACGAGAAGATAATGCGCGAAAAATGGCCGGAGATCATCTCCTCATGGAAGGACGATCTCACCGGCTTCTACAAAGGGGCCGCGCGCATAAACGGCCTGACTGTCGTCACCGGAGGCGGCGTCAGAGGCTCCGGCTCCGCCGACGAAGAGGTCTTCGCACTGTGGAGATACCGCGAAGGCCCGGACCCGACAAAGATCAACATCAGCATGTCGGCCTTAGGGCTTTCAGGCGAACGGCTCGACAAGGAGCTCAGATACCGCGGCATCATCTCCGAGATGGTGCACGGCGAATACGTCCTTCTGATGACGGGCGCCGGCAATACGAGAAGCGATTACGAAAAGCTGCTCGCCGCCCTCCGCGACATATCCGGCAGCTACGGCATCGGCACGCCGGTCGAACGCTCGCCGCGCTCATTCGAAGACGTGATGCTCGAAACGGCCGACCTCCCCATGGAGAGCGAGCTCATCCCTCTCTATGAAGCGGACGGCCGCGTGCTCTACGATCCTATAACCACCTATCCGCCGGGTTCTCCTGTAGCCTGTCCGGGCGAGATCCTGAACATGAAGGTGATCAGCCACATAACAGAGATACTCGCGGCCGGGGACGCCATCACGGGAGTCGACGACGAAGGCCGCATCAAAGTCGGCACCGGCTACTGACTTCAGCGGCGCTTCAGACAGCCCTTCAGTTACGGTACTGCACAGCAGATACCCAGACCGCCAGACCTTCAGCCCGGTCGCCTCGCTCAGCTTCCGGAGTGGTCACGCAGCTTCTCCCTGCAGCTGTAGCGCAAGCCGCGGCAAAAATGTGTATGATCCGGTCATTTTCCGGATTTCAT
>CADBFL010000125.1 GCA_902793875.1 uncultured Eubacteriales bacterium
CAACGAATCGTCAGGCGGTGTAATACTGACATGCTGCGGGCAGTGTTTTACACCATTTTGCCGGTCGGTCCGGAGGAATGCCCCCGAAAGGAGTTTGCGGCTATCTGATGAGTTCAATCTCCTGCGTCTTCGCCATGGATCTCTTCTTCTCTTCTTCTTCTCTCTCGAACGCCTCCCTCACAAGCTTTTTGATCGTTGCGAGGACCTCGGCGAGAGGCTCATCCGTCTGGGCCGCCGCCGATGTGAAGTGGCCGCCTCCTCCGAGCTTCTCCATGAGGGTCTGCACGTTCAGATCTCCGAGGGATCTCGCGCTTACGAGGGTCTGTCCTCTTTCGTTGCGTCCGAGGGCAAACGATGCCTTGGTATCCTTGACCGTCATGAGCTCGTCCGCGATCTGGGCGTTCATGATCTGAGTGTTGCTCGTCGTGCAGTCGTTTATGGCGTACGCCACATTGTCCTCGTCGAACTCCGCGGCCGCTATGGCGTCGGCCTTGGCCCTGAAGTCCTTGAGCCTCACCTGGAAGAAGCGCTTGACCTCTGTGGTGTCGGCGCCTCCTCTTCTGAGCCACGACGCCGCTTCGAAGGTCCTTACTCCCGTGCGTCCCGAGAAGCTGTTCGAGTCGACCATGATGCCCGCGAGCAGAGCCTCCGCCTCGAGCTTATTGATGAAGCGCTTCTGCGAAAAGTGCTGCATCAGCTCGGTCAGTAGTTCGCTCGCCGATGAAGCGTAGGTCTCTATGTACGATACCGCCGCGCTCTGCTGATACGAATCATCTGTCAGTCTGTGATGATCGATGATGATCTTCGTGGCGCACGCGTCCACTACCTCGGTGCTCTCGACAAGAGCCGGCCTGTTCGTGTCGACTATTATGAGAAGCGACTTCGGAGTGATCATGCGCAGGGCCCTGTCGGGCTTGATGATGCTGTAATCCTCGGTGTCCGCGACATATTCGTATATGGTGTCGAGCGCTTCGTTGTGCTTTTCGATCACTATATGCGAGTCCTTGTCGAGATATGTGCAGATGGCGCTGGCGCCTATTGCCGATCCGAACGAGTCCATGTCCGGCCAGCGATGACCCATGATGAACACCTTGTCGGCTTCCATGATGAGGGACTTCATCGCGTGAGCGATCACCTTCGCCTTGCCGCGGTTGTGCTTCTCGAAGGACTGCAACGTTCCGCCGTAGTAGTGCGTGCCGTCGTCGTTCTTGACGACCGCCTGATCGCCTCCGCGTCCGAGGGCAAGCTCAAGAGCCGCCTCGGCGAGCTCGGACGATTCTATAAGCGATTTGCCCGAGATCCCTGCTCCTATGCTGATGGATGCGGGGAAGTCGATCTGTGATTCGATGCCCCTTACATCGTCAAGCACGCTGAAGTTGTCCTTGATCATCTCGCCCAGCTGTCCCTGACTCGTGTACATGACGTACCTCTCGTCGCCTGTGCTTATGACCGGCGACTCAAAGGCGTCTCCCCACTTACGGACCATGCCGTCGATCTGAGAAGGGATGACTCTCCTGTAGTCCTCGGGAGCGCTCGCGATCAGCTCGTCGTAGTTGTCGATGTTGATGTATACGATCGCAGCCTTCTCGCTTTCGAGCCTGCTCCTGAAGGATTCCCTGGCTGTCGCCTCATCGAAGAAGACCACGATATCCTGATCCTCTTCGGCGTCCTCGTTGATCCAGAGCTTGAAGACCCTGTTGTTACGGTCGACGATGATCTCGTCGCTGTTGGCGCCCATCAGCTGCTCTCTTCTTACTCCGGTCAGAGTGAAGAAGTTGTATCCGATGATGTCCTCATAGACGAAGACGTTCTTCATCAGCGGATTGGCGGCAGTCACTATTCCGTCCTTGTCCACGACACACGCGGGTATCGGGACAGATGATATGTATGAATTGTCCATTGACCTTTACCCCCTCTGACCGAAGGCCTCTCTGAGAGTTTCGATAAGCCTGTTGAGCTCGTCGAGACTGTAGTAGTCCATCTCGATCCTGCCCGCGCTGCCGTCTCCGGCGATCCTGACCTTTGTGCCGGTGAGGCTCATGAGTTCTCTTTCAACGGCTTCGATCTCTGCGGACCTTGCGGTCTCAGGCGCTGAAGACTTTTTGCGCTTTTTGCGTTCCGGCTTCAGCTCGTCCTTGATCTTCTCGGCCAGCTTTTCGGTAGCCCTTACGGAAAGATCGTTGCGGATGATCTTTTCGGCGACCTCCTTCTGTCTGGCCCTGTCAGAGATGTTGATTATGGTGCGTCCGTGCGCCGCGGACATCTGTCCGCTTGACACGTACTCCTGTATTTCTTCAGGCAGCTTCAGCAGCCTGATGCTGTTGGCGATGTATGTCCGGCTCCTGCCCAGCGAAGAGGATACCTGCTCCTGCGTGAAGCCGTATTTCTCCGTCATCGATCTGAGGCCCTTCGCCTCCTCGATAGGATTCAGGTCCTCCCTCTGCATGTTCTCGATGATCGCTACGATGGCGTTCTGTCTGTCATCGAAGTTTCTCACTATGCACGGGATCTTTCTGAGTCCTGCGATGCGGGAAGCTCTCCAGCGCCTTTCGCCGGCGACGAGCTCGTAGCCCTGCCCGCTTTCTCTGACGATGAGCGGCTGGATGACTCCGTTTGCCTTTATGGACGAAGCGAGCTCCGCCAGCTTGTCCTCGTCAAAGCGCATCCTCGGCTGCGCGCTGTTCGGCCTGATGTCGTTGATATCCACGTAAAGCACGCGGTCTTCATCTTCGGTCCCGCCGGCCCTGCCAGCGGCCTTCGAAGACGCTTTCGCGCCTGTCTTTCCGGCAGATTTTTTCGGCGCGGCCTTATCGGCCGGTTTCTTCTTTTCGTCTGTGGTCCCGAGCTCTTCAGGGCTTTCGTTCTCTTCGATTATAGGGGCGGCATCCGCAAAGAGCGCATCCAGGCCCCTTCCCAGTCCTGCTTTCTTTGCCATGTCTATTTCTTCGCTTTCTTTCTGGCTCTGTCTCTCGCGAGGAATTCCCTTGTGAATTCCTGATATGCCCTCGCGCCCTGCGCGGTCGGGTCGTAGTCGACGATAGGCTTGCCATAGCTCGGAGCCTCGGCGAGCCTGACGTTGCGCGGGATGATGGTGTCGTACATGAGCGGGCCGAAGAAATTCCTGACGTCTTCGACCACAGCCTGCGACAGGTTCGTCCTGCCATCGAACATGCTGAGTATTACTCCGTCGATGTACAGATCGGGATTCATCCTCTTCTTTACCATCTCGATGGTGCTGATAAGCTGGCTCACTCCCTCGAGCGCGTAGAACTCGCACTGGATAGGGATGAGCACGCTGTCAACAGCTGTCAGCGAGTTGATAGTGAGGATGCCAAGCGAAGGAGGGCAGTCGACGAGAATATAGTCATAATCGTTCTTGACTGCATCGATGACCCTTTTGAGTCTGCCTTCGCGGCCCTCAAGCTGCGCAAGCTCGACCTCTGCTCCGGCCAGATCCACGCTGGCGGGGATGAGAAAAAGGTTCTCCGTATTTGTCGGGAGAACGGCTTTCCTTACATCGAAATCCGTATCTATGAGTGCGTCGTAGACCGTTGCCTTGAGCGTCCTCTTGCGTATGCCGATGCCGCTGGTCGTGTTGCCCTGAGGATCGGTATCGACCATGAGGACCTTCTTGCCCTTGTAAGCCAGTCCGGCTGCAAGATTGATGTTGGTCGTTGTCTTTCCGACGCCGCCTTTCTGATTGAAAATAGCAATTGCCTTGCCCATTTTTACCTCCTGCGGGACACAGTGCCCGATTAAACACTTCCGTGTATTATACGACAAGAACCTTTTCTTTTCTACTTCTATATACGCTTTTTTAGGTGAAGTTTGGGTGAACGAGTGGCCTAAATTCCGTGCATCGCCCAACTTGTGTCTCGTAAGCCGGTCAGCCACTATATGTTGCGTCAGGCCGTATTGTTTCACGTGAAACAATCGTCCTGTTCTGCTCCTTCGCAGCGGTCCCTGAAGACGGCAGGCCTGCAGTTTCCGTTCGGATCAGTCAGAAAAAAGAGTGCATGGATCAGGCAGAGACAGATATCGGAAAAGCCGAAGGACCGGGCGGAGACAGGCATCGGGAACGCCGGCCGGATCTTGCAAGGACCGGGCGTCAGAAAGTTCGGCAGGATCATGCGGTGTCGGGCGGCAGAAAGATCGATCGGATCAGACAGAACCCGGCGGCAGAAAAGTCAGCTGGATCATACAGAACCGCGCGGCAGGAAGGTCGGCCCGATCAGTCGGGCTCGGGCACCAGGCAAGTCTCCGTTTTCAGAATAAATATGTGTGCGGTCAGAAGCGGTGGTATTTTTCCGGTTCTCCCGGGACGGACGGGCGTCCTGTAATTGTTTCACGTGAAACATCACGAACGGTCCCGGCTTCTATTGTTTCGAAAATACCAGCAGAACGTGCCCTGCAATATCCGCAGGCGCGTTTTTATATTGCTCAACGCGAGCCAGCACGGCCTTCTGTTTTCTGAGCACTTTGCCGGCACCTTCAATCTCAGCAGCATAGTTTTCCCCTTTATAGGAAATAAAGAATCCGCCGGATTTTACAAAAGGCAGACACCATCCGGCAAGTCTGTCGAGGGCCGCCACTGCCCTCGATACGCACAGATCAAAGGCTCCGCTGTACTCAGGCTTCCTGCTGATCTCTTCCGCCCTCGCATGCAGAGTACGGACGTTGGAAAGACCCAGGGCTTCTGAGAACTCATCGATCACTCTGAGTCTTTTAAGGGTGGAGTCAAGCAGCACGAATTCTTTCTCCGGACTTACTATGGCAAGCAGGGCTCCCGGAAATCCCGCCCCGGTCCCTACATCTATGATCTTTTTCGCCGCCTCATACTCGGGCAGATCAGTCAGCGCCAGAGAGTCGGCAATATGCTTTACGACAGCCTCGTCCCTGTCCCTGACCGCGGTAAGATTGATGTGCCCGTTGCGCTCGAGCACCAGGTCAAGATAGGACAAAAGAAGAGATGTTTTCTCTTCTCCGTAGTTTGTTATTAAATTGTCGATCACTCTTTCTGCTTCCTGCTTCATTGTTCAAAACATTCAGATCCTATGATCTGGAGCGCATCTCCTTCTCGAGATATACAAGCAGCACGTTTATGTCTGCAGGCGACACTCCGGAAATGCGGCTAGCCTGTCCGACAGTGAGAGGCCTTATCTAGCCTGTCCGACAGTGAGAGGCCTTATCTCAGAGAGCTTCTGTCTGGCTTCGAGCCTGAGTCCTCTGATGGAACCATAGTCGAGTCCGTCGCTGAGCTTTTTATCTTCGAGCTTTCTGAGCTTTTCGACCTCGCCCTTCTGCTTTCTGATATACCCCTCGTATTTCAGCATGACCTCGACTTCTGTCTTCTCATTGTCTCCGAGCAAAGGCCTGGTGTCGTCATCTATTTCGGCAAGATCGCCGTAGCTTATCGCAGGTCTTTTGAGAATATCCGAAAACGCCTGATTTGCAGTCTCTTCGATCTCTCTTCTCTTTCTTGCCGCAGTCTCTTCATCTCCGGCTTCAAGCAGAGGCCCGACCTCATGCCTGAGAAGGAACTCCCTGAATACAGCTATGTCGACGCGTTTGTTTCTGAGTCTTTCGACCTCTTCATCGACCTTCCTCTTCTTCTCAAGATACCTATTATATCTTTCTTCCGTAACGGAGCCGTATTCATGCCCGATCTCAGTGAGTCTTCTGTCGGCATTGTCCTGCCTGAGCAGAAGTCTGTACTCGGCTCTCGATGTCATTATCCTGTA
>CADBFL010000126.1 GCA_902793875.1 uncultured Eubacteriales bacterium
ATCGAGGACGCTAAGCGCAAATACAAAAAGGACATAGACGGCATAATCGGATATAAAGAGGAGCTTGAGTCAAAGCTCGGAATGATCGAAAACTTCGATAACGAAAAGGCGAGGCTCAAGGAGGCCGCTGACAGAAAGTACGAAGCGCTGAAAGACCAGGCTGAACACGTCAGCGAGCTCAGGCGCATCGTCGCCTCAAGGCTCGAATCCGCGATGAAAAGAGAGCTTCAGGACCTCGAATTCGCGAATTCGGAATTCAGGATCGACATATCGGAACTCGATGAGATCGGTCCTCTCGGATACGACAGGGTCGAATTTCTCATCTCGACAAATCCGGGAGAGCCGCTGATGCCTCTTACAAAGATAGCATCCGGCGGCGAGATATCCAGGATAATGCTCGCATTCAAGCATATCATCGGGGAATCCGACAGCGTCGAGACCATGATATTCGACGAGATCGATACGGGAATCAGCGGTCACACGGCGCTTGTCGTCGGCAGCAAGCTTTCCGAGATAGCAGGCCACAGGCAGATACTGTCCATCACGCATCTGCCTCAGATCGCAGCCTGCGCGGACGACAACTTCCTCATAAGCAAGTCCGTCGAATCGGATAAGTCCTATACCGACATCGAACACCTCGACGAAGAAGGCAAGGTCCGGATGATAGCGACGCTGTTCAGCGGCAGCGCTGACAGCGGCAACGCTCTTGAAGCGGCGCGCGAGCTCATAGCCGGGTGCAGAAAAGAGGCACGCTCATGAGGATAATCGGAATAGACCCGGGATACGCCATAATGGGCTACGGCATAGTAGACTACAGGGGCAGCAGGTTCACTCCGGTCGAGTTCGGCTCGATCACTACTGAAGCTCATACGCCGAACGAAGAGCGCCTCATGACGCTCTATGACGAGCTGACGCGCATCATTGAGGAGTTCAGGCCTGACGAAGCCTCGATCGAGGAGCTGTTCTACAACACCAACGCGACTACGGCCATAATGGTCGGAGAGGCGAGGGGGACGGCGCTTCTGGCATGCGCCAAGGCGGGGATCAGGATCTCCGAATATACTCCCCTGCAGATAAAATCATCTCTCACCGGCTACGGCAGAGCCGATAAAAAGCAGGTGCAGACGATGGTAAAGATGATACTGAACCTTAAGGAAGTGCCTAAGCCGGACGATACGGCCGACGCTCTGGCGGCAGCCATCTGCCATGCGCATCACGCGGGAGGCCGAATGCCGCGCTTCGTATGATACAGACAGGAGAAAAAATGATCAGATCGATAAGAGGCGAATATCTATATTATGAATCGGGCGCCGTGATCGTCGAAACTTCTTCGGGCATAGGCTTTCGCATAAATGTCTCGGACACCAGCAGCCTGCTGACCGCAAAAGAAGGAGACGAGATCAGCGTCTTTACCTATATGCAGGTCAAGGAGGACGGAATGGCCCTTTACGGCTTCGCAGATACCGAGTCCCTCGCTCTGTTCGAGCAGCTGATCACCGTAAAGGGAGTCGGACCTAAAGCGGGGCTTGCCATAATGTCTCTCGGCACAGCGAACCAGATAAAGGGGATTATAGCCGGCGGAGACGCCGCGTCCATCGCGATGGCTCCGGGAGTCGGAAAAAAGACGGCCGAAAGAGTGATCCTCGAGCTCAAGGACAAGGTGTCGGCTCTTCCGTTCGAGGGAGCTGACATCGCAGGCGGCATAGCTCCGGCTGCAGTTCCGGGAAGCGGAGAGCGCGGGGAGGCCGTCGTTGCGCTCACCACCCTCGGCTACAGCAAAAAAGAAGCGGAGACTGCAGTCGCATCGGTTCCGGATGAGGATCTGACGGCCGAAGAATACGTAAAGAGATCACTCAAATACCTCCTGTAAAGGAAAGATAAATGAACGAGAGAGTAACACAGACAAAAGCCGTGCCGGCAGAGCTTGCCGGCGAGATGACGCTCAGACCTCAGTACCTCAGCGAGTACTGCGGCCAGTCGGCTACAAAGGACAATCTGTCCATATATATCGAGGCAGCCAGGATGAGAGGCGAGCCTCTCGACCACGTGCTCTTTTACGGGCCTCCGGGGCTCGGAAAGACGACGCTTGCCGGGATCATAGCGAACGAGCTCGGAGTGGATATAAAGATATCCTCGGGGCCTGCCATCGGCAGAGCCGGCGATCTTGCGGCGATACTCACCAATCTGAACGACAACGACGTTCTCTTCATCGACGAGATACACAGGCTCAACCGCTCGGTCGAAGAGGTCCTGTACTCCGCGATGGAGGACTACGCCCTCGACATCATAATCGGCAAGGGCCCTGCTGCAAGATCTCTGAGGATAGACATAGCGAAATTCACCCTCATCGGCGCCACTACGCGCGCGGGATCTCTCTCCGGTCCTCTCAGGGACAGGTTCGGCATAGTCGAGAAGTTCGAGTTCTACACTCCTGAAGAGATCAGGGAGATACTGAGGCGCACCGCAAATGTACTCGATACCCCGATAGATGATGAGTCCCTCGAGCTCATAGCAAGACGCTCCAGAGGCACTCCGAGGATAGGAAACCGCCTGCTCAAGAGGGTGAGAGACTTTTCGGCAGTCATATCCGACGGCTCGGTAGACAAAGAGATCACCATGAAGGCCCTCAATGCTCTTGGAGTGGACGATCTGGGACTCGAAAAGCTCGACAGGGACATATTATCTACCGTCATAAAGAGCTTCAACGGCGGACCGGTAGGGATAGAGACCATAGCATCCGCAATAGGAGAAGAAAGAGTGACCATAGAGGATGCCAACGAGCCTTATCTCATACAGGCGGGCCTTTTGTACCGCACGCAGAAGGGAAGAGTCGCATCGAAAGCGGCCTATGAACACATGGGGCTTCTCGGGCTGTACAGCGAGCCCGACTCCGAGCAGCTGAGACTGGATATAGAATAAAACATGCGAATAGAAGATTTTGATTACGAGCTGCCGGAAGAGCTCATCGCTCAGACACCGGCGGCCATAAGAGACAGCTGCAGGCTCATGGTGCTTGACAGGGCAAAAGGGACGGTCGAACACCGTCACTTTTACGATATCCTTGATTATGTAAACCCGGGAGACTGCCTTGTCCTCAATGATTCAAGGGTCATACCCGCCAGGATGCACGGCATAAAGGAGGGCACGGGAGCCCACATAGAACTTCTCCTGATAAAGCGCATAGAAGGCGACAGATGGGAATGCATGGTGAGGCCCGGAAAGAGGCTCCATGAAGGCGATACGGTGAGACTTGCGGGACGGACTGAGACCGTGCCTGCAGGAAGCGAAGCGCCGGAAAGCGGATATACTCTCGTTAACGGCATAGAAAAGGACTTCACGGCGCTCATTCTCGGGATCCACGATAAGGACAACGGCACGCGCCTCATCGAATTCGATTACGATGGCATTTTCATGGAAAGGCTCGAAGAGATCGGCTCGATGCCTCTGCCTCCTTACATCACAAGGCCGGCCGAGGACAGCGACAGGGAGATGTACCAGACCGTATACAGCCGCATCGACGGATCCGTCGCCGCTCCTACGGCAGGACTGCATTTTACAGAAGAACTGCTGAAGCAGGCTGAAGAAAAGGGCGTGAAGATCGCATACGTGACCCTGCATGTAGGCATAGGCACCTTCAGGCCCGTAAAGGTCGATGTCATAGAAGAACATAAGATGCACTTCGAGGAATGCTCGATAGACGAAGAGAACGCCGCCGTCATAAACGATACGATAGACAGGGGAGGACGCATCATCTCCGTCGGCACCACATCTACGCGCACGCTCGAAAGCATGAACGAAAACGGACATGTAAAAGCCGGAGAGACATCGACGGGGATATTCATCTACCCGGGATATGAGTTCAGGATCGTGGATTCTCTGATCACGAACTTCCATCTTCCGAAATCGACTCTTCTGATGCTAATATCGGCTCTGTATGACAGAGAGAAGATACTCGAGGCATATGCCGAGGCTGTGAAGGAACGCTACCGCTTCTTCAGCTACGGCGATGCCATGCTGATAATCTGAAAAGGAACATTTATGGGAAAAGCGCTTGAATTTGAAGTACTGCATCAGGACAGCGGCACCAAGGCAAGAAGAGGACGCATGAAGACTCCTCACGGCACCGTCGAGACGCCGGTATTCATGCCGGTGGGGACCCAGGCGACCGTAAAGGCCATGAAGCCTGAATCAGTCGAGGCTACGGGAGCCCAGATCATACTGGCAAATACCTACCATCTGATGCTTAGACCCGGCTCTGACATTGTAAGAGAGGCGGGCGGTCTTCATGAGTTCATGAACTGGCATAAGCCGATACTCACCGACTGCGGGGGCTTTCAGGTCTTCAGCCTCGGGCACATGAGAAAGATCACGGAAGAGGGGGCTCTGTTCTCTTCGCACATAGACGGGAGCAGGCATATGCTGAGCCCCGAAAAGTCCATGGAGGTGCAGAACGACCTCGGTTCGGATATCATAATGGGATTCGACGAATGCGCTCCTCCTGACGCTTCGTATGACTACATAGCGAAGTCGCAGGCAAGGACCACCAGATGGCTCGAAAGATGCATAAAAGCTCATAAGTTCCCTGAAAGACAGGCTCTCTTCGGCATAATGCAGGGCGGGTTTTTCAGAGACCTCAGGGAAGAGAGCGCCCGCGAGATAGTGAAGTTCGACCTTCCGGGTTATGCCGTCGGAGGCATCTCCGTAGGTGAGACGAAAGAGCAGTACACAGGAGTGCTGGATTACGCTCCCGACCTGCTGCCTTATGACAAACCGCGCTATGTCATGGGCATAGGTACCCCGGATTACATACTTGAGGCCGTTGAGCGCGGAGTCGACATGTTCGACTGCGTCGAGCCTACACGTATAGCAAGGCACGGCATGGCTACGACCAGCCGCGGCAGGGTCAATATAAAGAATGCAAAATACGAAAGAGACTTCGGTCCGCTCGATCCGGAATGCGACTGCTATACCTGCAGGCACTACAGCAGGGCATATCTCAGGCATCTTTTCAAGGCAGGAGAGACCATGTCGGCCATGCTTCTTTCGGAGCACAATCTGAGGTTCCTGTCAAAACTGTCCGAGGACATAAGAAAGTCGATAGAGGAGGACCGGTTCACGGAGTTCAAGAA
>CADBFL010000127.1 GCA_902793875.1 uncultured Eubacteriales bacterium
CGTAAACTCATAAAAGTTATGACCATAGAAGGAACCGTGGGGCACACGGGGATAGCTCGTTGATACTCAGACCGTCAGGTCTGTTGAGCGAGAAGCCCCTCACTTCAGGCTAAACAGCCAAGTGGTGGGAGTATGTCACTACAGGATTTATTGCTGAATTCAATACAAAGGAAAGCAAAGAAGTGTTATAATCAATCGTATAACAATTCGAAAAAGGAAAGGATGATCATGGCAAAGAAAAGACTTAAACTCGCAAAGCCCGGCAAGAGATTCGGCGCCGCGTGCATAGACGGAGCGATCCCGTTCATACTTTATATCATCATAATTATCGCTGCATCGAGCCGCAACACGTACAGCTATAATTACAACTTTGACAATGAGTTCGGATACGGCTATCAGGAGACGAGCGGCTCCCCGGTCGCGGTGGCGATCGCGGTGCTCCTTCTGCTCGCTTATCTGATAGTGGAACTTGTTTTTTATGCAAAAGCCGCGAGCATCGGAAAAAAGATCCTCGGGCTTCAGGTCGTTTCGAGCATAGACGGAAGGCCTCTCGGATTCGGAAGGATGCTTTACAGAGAATTCATAGTAAAGCAGGCGTCGTCCGTGCTCATGCTCGGATACATATGGATACTCGTTGACGACAAACACAGAGGCTGGCATGACAAGATCATGGACACGTATGTAGTCGACATCAAGGCTTCGACTGCCGCCGGCATGACAAATGAGCCTGCGCCTGCAGCTCCAGCTGCTCCGCAGGCACCTGCAGCTTCTGCACAGGCAGCCCCTGCAACTACAGCTTCTGCACCGGCAGCCGGCTCCTGCTGCAGCTCCTGCACCGGAGGTACCGGCAGTATCCGTTGATGTCGAAGCAGCGCCTGTATCTGCGCCTGCTGCCCCGAAAAGGCCGACAATAAGGCTGGACATCGATGAGCCTGCGGCAGCTGATGTGAAGGTGAGCATGTCCATGAAGAAGGATGAACTTCTTGCAGCGGCAGAGAAGCTCGGCGTCAGCATCAAAGCCGGGGCGACCAAGGCCGAGATAATCGAAGCCATCGAAAAGGCGTCGAAATAAGAAGCCTGCACGGAAAAAGGGACAGAGAAAAATAAAAAAGGAAACCAGTTCAATAGATGAAAAAAATTGCTAAGGTCGTACAGAACGACAATCTTGTTCGCGACATACACAAGATGACGATCGACATGGGCGAGTGCGATTTCAGCCTCCCAGGTCAGTATGCGATGATAGAGGCGGGCGGAATGCGCAGACCGTATCAGGTATGCGATTTCGACAGCAACAGATTCACGATAGTATTTCCGGCAGACGGTAAAGAGAGCAGCGCTCTCGCCGCGCTCAAGCCGGGAGATGAAGTCACGGTCACTACGGGACTGGGCAACGGCTTCGATCTTGAAGCGATGCCTGAGGAGGTCGTCCTGGTGGCAGACGACATGGGCATTCCGGAGATGCTGGGCCTTGCCCGCAGTCTTTTGATGCGCGGCATAAGGTGCAAGCTCGTGCTAAGCTATCCTTCAAAAAAGGATATCTACATGCTCGAGAATTTCAGGAACCTCGTGAACGAGATCGAGGTGCTTACTCTGGACGGCAGCAACGGCAGGGAAGGCAAGGCTTCGGATATCATAAGGGACGAGGCCTATGTCTGCGCCGGCGGCTCGCTGGACATGCTCAGGGAACTCGCCGACAGGTCTGAGAACGGCCAGTTCAGCCTCAGCAGCACGGTCCTCGCCGAATCGGCTGACTACGACGACTGCTTTATAGCGACGACAAAGGGCAGACTCAACTGCAGTGATGCAGGACCTGTATTCGATAAAAACATAATCGACTGGGACAATATCGCTTAGGAGGAAGCGTCGATGTATGCACTGACCGCAAAAGGAATGAAATACATGGATGAATATGCCATACAGGCCGGACTGCCGGGCATCGTTCTGATGGAGAACGCCGCCAGGGGAGTCGCCGAGGCGGTGGCTGAGAAGATCCCCGACAGATCTTCGAAAATCCTGATCCTTGCCGGTCACGGCAACAACGGAGGCGACGCGATAGCCGCTGCCAGATGGCTCGCCCAGCTGGGCTATGAAAAGATCGAACTCCACTTTACCGGAGATATCAACAAGGCCGGAGACGGGTTCAAGAGGCAGATGACCATACTCGCCAACTCGCATCCCGACGTCAGGATCTCCGGACTGCGGGGAATAGAGCGCAGCGTGCTCAACTCGCGCTACGACTGCATCGTGGACGGTATGTACGGCATAGGACTCAACAAGGTCCTTTCCGATGACGACATCAGACTCGTCAAGTATATCAACTCAAAGTCCGGCCTGAAGGTGGCGGTCGATGTCCCGTCCGGACTGAACGCCACGAGCGGTCTGATCATGGGTGAATCCATCAGGGCCGATCTCACGGTCACCTTCGGCAGCTACAAGACGGGGATGTTCTTCGGCGCCGGAAGAGAGTGCTGCGGCGAAGTCAGGGTAGTCGACATATGTCTGATGCCCGATGCTTACGACAATGTTACTGACAAACTCGAGGTGCTCGATTCGAAGTTCCTCGAAGACACCATAGACAGCGCGCTTGCTCCGAGGCTCGAGAGCGGGCACAAGGGCACGTTCGGCACGGTTGGAGTCATCATAAGCTCCAACGGGATGCTCGGCGCGGGCATGCTGGCTGCAAAGGCCGCCTACAGGGCAGGCTGCGGCCTCGTAAAGATTTTCTGTCCGAGCAAGTACACGGGATTCTTCAACGTATCCATACCCGAAGCCGTTGCGGTGCCGTACAAGCCCGACGATGTGCTCGGAGCCTTCGAAAGCTTTGCTGAAGACGTCGATGTGCTGCTCATAGGGCCGGGCCTCAGAGAGGATTCGGTCGGAAGGCTCCTCGTGAAGCAGACGCTTGCCGGCAGAAAGCCCGCGGTATTCGACGCCGGAGCTCTGAACCTGATCTCGAAGAACCTCAAGTCTCTCCGCAAAAGGAGATGCCCGTGCGTAATAACGCCGCATCTCGGCGAGATGGCAAGGCTCTGCGGAGAGGACATCAACGTCGTCGCCAGAAACAGGATCATGTACACCGGGAAGTTCTCCGAGAAGTTCGAGGTCAGCATGGTGGTCAAATCCGATGTATCCCTCATAGCTTTGAGGGGCAAAGGATCCGGACACAATCTCTTCATTAACACAGTGGGCAATTCGGGTCTCGCAACTGCGGGATCGGGAGATGTCCTGGCGGGAGTAATCGCATCGCTCATCGCGCAGGGCAATTCGCTCGATACGAGTCTCCTGTACGGCGTCATGCTGCATGGCAAGGCCGCCGAGAAATACGCTCTTGACGGAGACGCAAGGCGCAAGATGATGGCGGGAGATATTATTGACAATCTGTTTTAGACGTAGTACAATCACTGCGTTGCGGTCATGCCGGCCGGGGTCAGACCCCACAGCCGGATCCGCATAAATCCAATGGCGACAGGAGGTGAGACAAGAATATGGCACAGGTAGTCGTAAGAGAGAACGAGAGCCTGGAGAGTGCTCTTAAGAGATTTAAGAGATCTTGCGCTCGCGACGGCGTCATGGCAGAGCTGCGTAAGAGAGAGCACTACGAGAAGCCGAGCGTAAGACGCAAGAAAAAGTCCGAGGCTGCTCGCAAGAAAGCTCGTAAGTATTAATAGCAAATGAGGATGCGAACCCGCGATACCGGTTCGCATTTTTCATTAATGACCGTTTGATCGAGATGACAGTTTTGCGCAGACAGAAAAACGGCATTATTTGAAGTATAGTTACCGGATATGTGTATCATATGGCAAAATTATACGAATGATACACAGATCAGGATAAAGAGAATCAGAGGAGGATCGAAATGGGTCTTAAAGAACAACTGATGCAGGATTACAAGGACGCGATGAAGAACGCGGACGCGGTAAAGAAGGAGACCGTCAACATGGTAAGGGCTGCGATCAAGCAGTACGAGGTCGATCAGAGAGTCGAGCTCGATGATGACGCAGACATCGTAAAGATCATCAAAAAACAGGTCAAGATGAGGACCGATGCTCTCGCTGACTTCGCAAAGGCCGGAAGAGACGACATGGTCGAGGGCTATAAGAAGGAGATCGAGATCCTTCAGGGATATCTTCCTGAAGAGATGAGCGAAGAGGAGATAAAGGCAAAGGTAAGGGAGATCGCCGGCAGCCTCGGCATCGAGGGCGACATGAAGAACATGGGAGCTCTGATGAAGGGCGTGATGGCGGAGCTCAAAGACAAGGCGGACGGTTCTGCCGTCAACAGGGCGGTAAAGGAATTCCTCAGCGGCAAGTAGTCAGAGAAAGGCATAGATGGAAGAATTCAAGTTAAACATACCGGAAGAGATCGATGTGCAGGGCCTGTTCGGCAATTATGACTCCAACATACGCTCTGTAGAAAAATTCACGGGCACGGAGATGTCGTTCAGAAACGGCGTTCTCACAATAAGAGGCAGGAACCCCGAGCTTGCGGCGCGTATCATCGCGAGGCTGATCGAGACCCTGACCGTAGAGCCCGAGATAGACTCCCAGAAGCTCAGCTATCTTATAGAGATGGAAGCCGGCGGCAAGGCATATGACGAGAAGTCCGCTTCAAAGGACATCATCTGCTATACCCATACGGGCAGGCCGCTCAAGCCGAAGACGCAGGCCCAGAAGGAGTATGTGGACAACATCAGAAACACCGACATGGTGTTCGGCATAGGACCGGCCGGAACGGGCAAGACCTACCTTGCGTGCGCGATGGCCGTGAATGCATATAAGAGCAAGCAGATCGAGAGGATCATCCTCACAAGACCGGCTGTCGAGGCGGGTGAGAGACTCGGATTTCTGCCCGGAGACATGCAGGAGAAGGTGGATCCGTATCTGAGACCTCTCTATGACGCGCTTTACGATGTGCTCGGAGTCGAGGCCTCGCAGAGGCTGAGAGAAAAGGGAGTCATAGAAGTCGTTCCTCTTGCGTACATGAGGGGCCGCACGCTCGACAATGCCTTCATCATACTCGATGAGGCCCAGAACACCACTCGCGAGCAGATGAAGATGTTCCTGACCAGGATGGGCTTCAACTCTAAGGTCGTGGTCACCGGCGACATAACGCAGATCGACCTTCCGTCGGGCACAAGATCTGGTCTCATGGAGGCTCAGAAGATACTGAAGGGCGTTGAAGGCATTAAGTTCAACAGCTTCAGCGAGGTCGACGTCATCAGGCACGAGCTCGTAAAGCGCATCATCAGAGCCTATGACGCCTACGACAGCAAGGTCAAAACCAGAAGCCACATGAAGGGCGACAAGGTCAGCAGCAGATAGCTGCCGGCCGGATGCAGTGAAGGATCTTTACCATGCACATAATCTATAATGACGAGAACGACAGACTGACACCCGAGATATGGAAGCTCATGGACCAGGCTTTTGAGCGCGCGATGGAAAACGAGTTCGGCGCAGAACTGGCCGGCGGAGGCCTGAGCCTTTCGGACATCGATCCTGAGCTGGGCGTCACGATCACGGACAGAGACGGGATACTCGAACTGAACCGTGAATACAGGCAGAGGGACAAAGTGACAGACGTGCTGAGCTTTCCGCAGTTTACGGGTCACGACGAGCTGCTCGCGGATCTTCTGGATGAAGAGACTGAGACTCTCATAGGAGATGTCGTCATATGCGATGATGTCGCTGCAGAGCAGGCAAAGGAATACGGCACGGGGTTCACGCGCGAGATGCTCTATCTTTTCGTTCACAGCGTGATGCATCTTTTCGGATACGACCACATGGAAGAGGACGAAAAGGCCGTCATGCG
>CADBFL010000128.1 GCA_902793875.1 uncultured Eubacteriales bacterium
TTATCCGGTATATACATGCTCGGATTAGATACTTCAAAAACTATTTGTAAGATCCTTGGCTTTGTCCCGGGATTAGATATTGTTGCGGTAATATATTTGCTTGCTGCGAAACGAAATTCAAATGAAAAAATTGAGGAACAGAGTTCCCAACAGTTGGGCAATGAGACACGAAAAACTGTGGGGCAGATCATACTTTTTGCTTGCCTAATCGCATCATATGTAATAGTAAAGTGCAATATCGCAGTCGTCATATATGAGGAAAGCATCACATATTTTAACAACATGATCATATCGGCATCAGATGCCTGGCTGGCAACGATCGTGTGGAGTTTGACCGGATGGATTCCAAACCTGGTATCAACGATCCTTTTACGCAAGTATGGAAGAGAATATAGGATATTGTTGATTATCAGCTGGATTCTATATCTGTTAGTAGGGCCAACTGGAATAACAAATCCTATTCCAATGGGAGCATAGATTAAAGAAAAGGAATTACGTGCTATGGGGAAAAATATGAAGCGCAATCTGATTATGAATATACTGCCATTCTTTGCGTGGTTACTTGATTCATTTGGGATTCTCCTTATCCCGATTCCTCTGGCAGTAACAGCTTTTATTGGAATAAGAAACATAGGAAAAGCAAACAGTCGCAAGGAACTCAATATATGTAATGTTGTATTACTGATTTCGTGCGTTTGTGGAGAAGCTCTCTCGACATACTATTATTATCATAATGTCAGTAGTGATTATATGACGAAGGCGGTCGGGGTGCTTGCTGTAATAATAGCTGCAGCCGAAGTGCTTATACTTGCGGTGATTAACAACATTTGTTTCAAACCTAAAGAAACAAATTCAGAGTCGTAGATAAGGGCAAGTATGAGAGCAAAAAGAAGATAATATTGATGGTGATGTGTCAGGAATAATAAATAACCAAGGAAAACAAATGTGATACAATATTCCATGTATGCGGACATGGTCCGCTGCGCAGGATAAGGGGGGACTGAAGTGAAAGCGGCAGAATGGATAAGATCGAAAATGAAGACGCCCGGCGAGATGCTCGAGGCATATAAGCCGGATATCCCTGTGGTGAGCGCCGCGAAGCTCACAAGGACTGTCATGAGACTGAGCACGCTCGGCCGTCCTGCAAAGGTCACTTACGGCTTTGACAGGCGCAGCATGAAGGGCAGGCAGGTCCTTATACTCGCTCAGCACGCGTCCATGGATGATCCGTATTACGTGAATGCCGCTTACCCGTTCATACAGCCGAACGCTGTCATGAGCCTTCATAACGTGCTCATCCCCGTGATGTACCGCCTCATGCTGAAGGACGGAGTCATCCTGAAGGCTCTTTACGAGCCGGATGCAAAAGCGATGCGTCATCTGATGCGTCTCCATAAAAAAGGCGCATCCTTCCTTATATTCCCCGAAGGCATACAGGCGCTTGACGGGACCACGCAGCCGATCCATCCGGCAACAGCCAGGCTCGTAAAGAAGCTGTGCATGGACACCGTGCTGTGCACGAGCCACGGAGCCTATCTGTGCAATCCGCGCTTCGACACCAACAGACGAAAAGGCAGGCTCGAATACCGTTTCGACATGCTTTTCACGAAAGAAGAGCTGAAGGACATGTCCGAAGAAGAGCTGTACGAACGCCTTCTGAAGAGCTTCAGATACAACGATTTCGCCTGGAACAAAGAGCATCAGTACAGCTACAAAGGTAAGGTGCCGCTGGCTCACGGCCTCGACAATCTGCTCTACGTATGCCCGCGCTGCATGAAGCAGTTCTCGATGAAGACGGACGGGGACCGGCTGGTCTGCAGCTGCGGCAGCTCCGTGAAGATCGATGAGAGATATAACCTCGTTCCTGAGGGCGGCGGAGACTTCCCGTTCAAACGGATAGACGAGTGGAACCGCTGGCAGCGCGATGTCATAGCCGAAGAGGTCAGCCGTGAGGATTTCGTCATGCGCGAGGATGTCAGGTACCGTCAGCTCAATCTGGATGATCTCAGCAAGGGACGCTATACAGATGCCGGAGAGGGTCAGCTCACGCTGGACCGTAAGACGCTTCGCTATAAAGGCACGAAGTTCGGCGAAGATGTCGAGTTCACCTTCGATATCTCTCGCATGCCGAGCACGCCTCTGAGCTCAGCTCTTGCAAATCAGCTGTACTACGACGGAGTCTATTACCAGTTCGATGTAAAAGACAGCCGCGCGCACGGCGTCAAGCTCATGACGGCGGTCGAGATCCTGCACGAGACGGGGGATCCGGAGCGCAGCAAGGCCAGAAAAGATTCCGAAACATACTGAAAATAAAAAGGGACAGGGATGAAAAGACGTTTTTACTCATCAGCAGTAAAATACCGCAAGGCGATAATGGTGCTGTTTGCCGTGCTGACAGTGGCCAGCGCTTTTATGTACCCTAAAGTTAAGGTCAACTATGACACTATCAACTACCTCCCTGCAGACTATAATTCAACGGAATCGCTCAGGGTGATGCGCGAGGAGTTCGGCGACATGCCGAATGCCCGCGTGGTGCTGCGCGATGTGAGCAGACAGGAGATCAAGGAATACAAGGAAAAGCTCGAGGCGATAGACGGAGTCCTCAGCGTGACATGGATGGATACGTTCATACCCATGGACATTCCGGAAGAGATGCTGCCTGACAGCGTGAAGGAGTCGTACTATAAGGACGGTAACGCGCTGCTGACGGTGACGGTGGACGAGTCCAAACAGTATGAGGCAGTGCCTGAGATGTATGAGGTCGTAGGCGACAGGGGCTACTTGTACGGAAATGCCGTGCTCACCGCGGTGGCCGCCGAAAACACGATAAAAGAGGGCATCGTCATAACCATTGCGGGAGTCGCGCTCCTGCTGATCGTCCTGGCCCTCACCACCACGTCATGGGCGGAGCCTCTGATCATAGCGCTCGGACTTCTGATAGCCGTCATCATTAACGCCGGAACGAACCTGATATTCGGCACCATATCCTTCCTGACCAGCGCTACGGGCGTGATGCTTCAGATGGCGGTCGCGATCGATTATTCGGTCTTTCTGATACACCGCTTCGAAGAATGCCGCAAAGTGTACTCCGATCCGGAAGAGGCGATGGTAGAAGCACTGACGCTTTCTTCATCGTCCATATTATCGAGCGGCTTTACGACCGTAATAGGCTTCCTTGCGCTCACTACCATGAAATTCCTCATAGGAAGGGACCTCGGGCTCGCGCTTTCAAAAGGCGTTATCATATGCCTCATAGTCACGCTCACTTTCATGCCGGGAGTCATACTCTACACTTACCGGATGATGGAGAGGACATCTCACCGCTCGTTCATGCCGTCGTTCGAAGGCCTGGGCAGATTCGTGCTGAAGGCCACCGTGCCCATGATGATAGCATTCACGCTTGCCATAATCCCGTCGTACATCTGCAGCGAACGGAATTCGTTCTGGTACGGAGGCGCGCACATGTACGGACCGGAAACAAGACTGGGAGCTGACCAGCGCAAGATAATCGAACTGTTCGGGGACGCGGATACCTATGTCATCATGGTGCCGCGGGGCGAAGAATCGAAAGAAAGGGCGCTGATAGCGGAGCTCAGAAAGGACGACCGCATAAGGTCGATACTTTCGCCCGAGTCCTTCATGGGCATGTCCCTGCCGCTTGATGTGCTGCCGGACAACATGACCGGACAGCTCAGATCTGAAAAATACGACAGGATCGTGCTCACGGTAGCGGAGTCTGCAGAGAGCGAGGGCGCCTTCGAGCTGGTGCAGGACATAAGGGATGTGATGGACAAATATTACCCTGACGGATACTATCTGGTAGGCTCCGGGGTCGTCAACTATGATCTCAAACAGGTCGTGACAGGCGACAGGCAGCGGGTCAATCTCATCGCTGTACTGGCCGTATTCGCAGTCCTGGTGATCACCATGCGCGGCATACTGCTGCCGTTCATACTGGTGATGGTCATAGAGACCGCCATATGGATAAACATGTCGATATCCTACATCAACGGCTCGTACCTGTTTTACATATCCTATCTCATAGCCAGTCCGGTGCTGCTCGGAGCGACGGTGGACTACGCCATACTCTTTACGCAGCGATACAAGGAGAACCGCATGGATCTGGGGATCCCTCCGAATGAGAGCATAGTGAAGACCATAAAGGACAATACGGTATCCATACTGACATCGGGTCTGACCCTGTCTGTGATCGGATTCCTGCTCGCGATATTCTCATCGCAGGGAATGATCGCGCAGGTAGGTCTGCTGCTCGGAAGAGGCACGCTGTGCTCGCTCTTCGCGGTGCTTTTCGTGCTGCCGGGCTTCCTGATGCTTTTCGACAGATATGTTATAAAGGACCCTGAGGGTAAATTGGAACCAAATTGGCTCGCACGTCGAAATGGTTCCAATTGAAGACTGGCCTGGAAGGGTAAATTGGAACCAGTTGAAGCTCAGAGCCGAAATGGTTCCAATTGAAGGCAGCTTTTGAGAAAGAAATTGGAACGAAATAAACGCGCACGGCGAAATGGTTCCAATTGAAGGCCGGAATGAACAATGAAATTGGAACGAAATGAGCACGCGCATCGAAATGGTTCCAATTGAAGGCAGCTTTTGAGAAGGAAATTGGAACCAAATGAAGCACAGAGCCGAAATGGTTCCAATTGAAGGCTGAAATGAACGGCGGAATTGGAACCAAATGAGCGCGCACATCGAAATGGTTCCAATCCAGAGCTGATCCGGAAGGGGAGATGGGTATTCCCGTTCGCTCTCCTCTGAGCTCACGGGGTCTGCCAGCCGATCGCGCCGCTCTACAGCTGCCGCCCGGGCTATGTGAGGGCCCGGCGCCAGCGCTGACGCTCTCGGGGCAGACTGACAAGATGAAAAATGGAGCAAAATGAGCGCCTGCCGTGAAAATGCACCATATACGGCAGGCCGGCAGTGCTCAAATTGGTGCAAAATGAGAGCGCACAT
>CADBFL010000129.1 GCA_902793875.1 uncultured Eubacteriales bacterium
AGGCACATCGTCGCGCCCGCTACCGCTCCGCACACGTTGCCGCCGTCGCCGAATCCGTAAGGGAATCCGGTCGAGAGAGCGATGGCTTCTTCGCCTATGCCGAGCTCATAATGCCTGTTCAGCACCTCGAGCACCGATTCCGAGCACATGTATCCCGTTGTGAAATTCTCTGTCGCATCCGCGAGCATCTTTTCAAGATCAACTTCCTTTACCATTGCCGCATCCTTCCCTCTTTTTCTGCAATGCGCGGCGCTGATGCGCCGCACGACCTGACACAAAGATTTTACCACTTGTCCGGCCTTTTGTCGCCTTCCGCTTTGCGCGTCATCACCTGCGGACGGCGGCTATCGCCCTCCACTCTCCGTCGCGCATTATCTCAAGGATGTCGAAGCCGGCGTCCCGGACTGCCGCAGCGACCGCATCCTCTTTCACATCCAGTATGCCCGAAGATATGTAGATGCCGCCGGGCCTGAGATGCTTCGCGGCATCCGGCGAGAGCCTGATGACCAGGTCTGCCATGAGATTGGCGACCAGTATGTCTGCATCCCAGTCTATGCCTTCTGTCAGGTCGCCTTCTGTTATGGCGATCGCGTCGCCGAGGCCGTTCTTTGCCGTGTTCTCGGAGGCGACGCGGACTGCCTCGCCGTCGATGTCTGTGCCGAGGCAGGCGCCCGCGCCTGAAAGCGCGGCCGCGATCGCCAGTATCCCTGTGCCTGTTCCCACATCGAGCACGCGCGCTCCCGGAAACACATGCTTCTCGAGCGCCTTTATGCACATGGACGTCGTCTCATGAAGGCCGCTTCCGAACGCCATTCCCGGGTCCATCTCTATGACGAGGTCTCCCTCTTCAGGCTCATATTCTTCCCATGAAGGCTTCACGACTATGCGCTCGCCCACTCTCACCGGCCTGAAGTGCTCCTGCCACTTGTAGAGCCATTCGCTGTCGTCGCCCGAATCCTTCAGACTTACCGTTATGCCGCTTCCGGGGTTCTCTTCGCCGAAACGCTTCACGGCGTCAGCTGCTCTCATGCATTCCGCAGCGCCCTCTTCATCATCCGTGAACCAGAGCGTGATAACGGGATCCCTGTCCCTGTCGCCGGCGAGTTCCTCGCTGATATAGTCGTACTTATACCACTCGGGGTGCTCCTCTATCTCGATAAAATCCCTCGGATCATCTATCTGCATCGAAGCGAAGCCCTCTCCGGTCAGAACAGCCTCCAGCCCTTCCAGGTATTCTCTTTTTACTCCGATCTTCAGTTCTTTGTACCGCATTTCCTTTATGTTCCGCTGCTAAAGAGGTCTGCACTGATGCAGACCTCTTTGCTCATTACCTGTTCCTCTCTGCATATACAGTCCGGGCTGTAAAAGGAGGCCTATGCGAGCTCGATCTTCATGAACTTCTTCTTGCCCTTCTGGAGGACGAGTTCGCCGTCTTTGAAGCAGTCGAGAGTAACGGAGAACTTCTTATCCGTGATCTGCTCGCCGTTGATCCTGGCGCCTCCGCCCTGGATCGTCCTGTATGCCTCGGATGTCGACGGCTCGAGTCCGCATTCCTTCAGGAGTGCCGCAAGGCCGAAGCCCTCGCCTTCGAACCTGGCCTTCTCAAACTGCTTCGCCGGCATGTCAGCCGATACTCCGCCGCCCGCGAACACTTCGCGGCTCGTCTCGAGGGCTTTCTTTGCCTTCTCTTCGCCGTGGACGAGCTTAGTTACCTCGTACGCGAGGACTTCCTTGGCTTCGTTGATAGCGGATCCCTCGAGAGCGGAAAGCCTGTTGACCTCGCTCATCGGCAGGAAGGTCAGCATGCGCAGGCACTTGTTGACATCGGCGTCCGCGACGTTCCTCCAGTACTGGAAGAAGTCGTATACCGGGCATTTTCTCTCGTCGAGCCAGAGCGCGCCCTTGGCTGTCTTTCCCATCTTCTTGCCTTCGCTGGTCGTCAGCAGTCCCACCGTGAGCCCGAAGACCTCCTTGCCGCAGGTCTTCCTGGTGAGGTCGACGCCGGCGATGATGTTCGACCACTGGTCGTTGCCGCCGAACTGCGCCTTGAGATCGAAGTCTCTGGCCATGACCATGAAGTCATAGGCCTGGAGAAGCATGTATGAGAACTCGAAGAACGAAAGACCCTCGTCTCTGTCCATCCTTGTCTTGAAGGCGTCCGCCCTGAGCATGGTGTTTACATTGAAGTGTCTGCCGATCTCTCTTGCGAACTCGGTGAATTTTGCAGGTCTGATCCATTCCGCGTTGTTGACGGATACGGCGTATCCCGGCTTAGGTTCCCTGTTCTGGTGACCCGGGCTGTATACCCCGTTGTTTCCCTCATACTTCCACTCGTCATCAAAATCGATGAACTTGTCGAAGAGCTTCTTGAACTGCCTGCAGTTCTCGTCGATCGTATCTATCGTCATTACCTGACGCATGTCGGATCTGCCGGACGGGTCGCCGATCTCACCGGTCCCGCCGCCGAGCAGGAATACCGGAGTGTGTCCGTACTTCTGCATGTACATCATCGTAATGACCGGGATGAAATGCCCCACATGCAGGCAGTCGGCCGTCGGGTCAAATCCGATATAGAACTTGATCTTCTCCTTTCCGAGCAGCTCTCTCAGAGCTTCCGGGTTTGTCGACTGCTCGATAAGTCCCCTCTCGACCAGTACGTCGTACACATTGGTGTGCTCGCTGACATTGTCAGGAATCAGGTTTTTCATGTTTTCTCTCCTTGTCCATTATTGGTAGTGTCTATCGACACCCCTAAAAAATATTATCTATCGTTTGTATTTCAGGGAGTTAAGCTCATTTTCAACTAAAAAAGAGCAACACCCCCTTTTTCTGTATAATGGTAGCTGCGAAACAAACCTCAACAGAAAGGATTTATTGCTCATGGCCATTATACAATTACTTATCGATGAAATCCATTATCTTCACACACAAATCGCATGGTTGATGACTTTCATCACCAAATATATCCCTCTGAAACAGTTTGATCCTGATGACTCACAGTCGCCTGATTACCAGAAGTTCAAGACCGACATCCTCCCGAAGTTCCAGTACCATCAGAACAGCTGGACCTGGGAAGGTCTCATCGACTATTATCGCCAGCGATACGGCATGATCATCAAGCCTGTAAAGCGCCACAAAGGCAAGCCCTGTGACATCCCCGAAGACTGCGTCTGTCCTGAATGCGGAGCCCCGCATGAATACCTTTACCGCAACAACGGTAAAAAGGGTCAGTTACAATGCAAAGTATGCAGCACTCTCTTTTCTCCGGATAAGAACCGGTTCAGCAAGCAATACACTCTTCGCTGTCCTTACTGTGGTCGCGCTCTCGAGAGAAAGAAATGCCGCAAGGATTTCGATGTCTACAAGTGCATCAATCCAAAGTGCTCTTACTATCTCAACAACCTTTCCAAGTTGAACGAAGATGAGAAGCTCGATGAGCAGAAGCGAGCTGACTACAAGCTCCACTACATCTACCGCGAGTTCACGACTGACTTCTTTGCTCTGGATCTTGATTCGCTCCCTAAGAACGCATCATCCTTCAGGTTCGACAAGTTCTCAATGAAGGTCGTCACTCTCTGCCTCACATACCACATCAACTACCAGATCTCGCTGCGCCGTACCAAAGATATCTTGTGGGACATCCACGGCATCCGGATTTCTCACCAGCAGATCGCCAATTACTGCAAGACCGCGGCTATGCTCGTCAAGCCTTTCGTAGATCACTACGATTACAAGCCTTCCGGCGATCTCGCTGCAGATGAGACCTACATCAAGGTCCGTGGCAAGAAGGGATATGTCTGGCTCATCATGGATGCCATCAAGCGCTCCATCCTCGGCTACCGCTGTTCGGATAACCGCGGCGTCGGCGCCTGTATCCTGACCATGAGGCAGGCTCTTTCTCACTTCAGAGGCAAGCTTCCTGACGGCTTCACCTTCATTGCCGATGGCTACAGCGCCTATCCGCTCGCCGCCATGCAGTTTGAGCAACGACTCGGCGAAGCATTTCGCTTTAACATCACCCAAGTCATCGGTCTCACCAATGACGATGAAGTCTCTGAAGAGTTCCGGCCTTACAAGCAGCTGATCGAGCGACTAAACCGCACCTTCAAAGCTTCTTACCGCAATACCTGCGGTTACGACAGTTTCGACAACGCGAGCCTGGATCTCGCCCTTTGGGTCGCCTACTACAACTTCCTCAGACCGCACCATCACTTCGGCCGCAAGGTCCTCAACCCTGTACCCGCTCTTGAATGCGTACAGCGGATGCCGGACAAGTGGCAGCAGCTCATGCTGCTCGGTCAGAGGCAAATCGTTAAACTCCAGTCTGAGGTCTCCGCCTGAACGAAGTGACACCTTACACATTACCACCAACGTCGTCCTGCCTAACTGCTACTCTGCTGATCCGGATGGTGGGGTCAAGGGTCGCGCAAGCGATTCATTTCACCCTTGACGCCATCCTGACGGGCAGCTACAATGCCGCCGGCAGGACGCCTTAGCTTGCGCTTAGCTCTTCTTCACCCTGTTCTTTGCTATCTCACAGATGCTTTCAGAGTTCAATATTTGTTGTTTTCAAGGTTCGTTCGAGACTGGCGCATGCCTGTCTCCGTTTTCATAGATCAGTTGACACTATCCCATTATTTTAATAAAACAGGCTCCGCAGCCGCGCTGCGAAGCCATAGTCAACGTTTACGAGGGCTCTTGTCCGTTTCGCAGCAAAACTACTCTTCGCAGTACGAAGCTCCGTCATAATAGTAGATTGCCGCAACGATATTCTTCATCAATGTATGGCCCTTTCTGATGTTCAAAATATACCACTGTGCTCCTTATGTGTCAAACAGGAGCGCATCGCTGGTCGTGTCAACTTATTGTGGAGTTTTTGCTTGACTCCTAATGCTCGCGCTCGCATAAGCCCGCCCTTTATCGCCTGGGTCCCGCCCCAGCTCGCGCGT
>CADBFL010000130.1 GCA_902793875.1 uncultured Eubacteriales bacterium
GGAGATGAAGACAGATGAAGAGGGAAACCTCGGCTCCGTCAGGATGGACAGGCTCTCATCGATGATCATAAGCCTCAGAAAGGAGTCCCCGTACTGGGAGGGGATCGACAGAAAAGCCGGAGTGATCTGCCACATAAGCTCGCTCTGCGAACCGACGCTCGGAGCGGCGGCCAGGGACTTCGTCGACTTCATTGCCGACGCGGGATTCAGCGTATGGCAGATACTGCCCCTGAACCCCGCCGGCGTCGGAGGCTCGCCGTACAGCAGCTACGCGGCCTTCGCGGGAGACGAAAGCTTCATCGACAGGGGCGAGCTGCCTGACATGTCCGGCTACGAGACCTTCGTGAAGCATAACAGCGGCTGGCTGTACGAATACATAGCATACGTCCTCATAAAGGAGTCTCAGGACGGGAAGCCGTGGTACGAGTGGCCTGAAGATCTCAGATCCGCCGGCCCGGCAGAGTACCTTGAGACCCTCGGCGAAGAGGGCAAAAAAAGAGCGAAAGAGATCGCGACGCAGCAGTATTATTTCGACGCCCAGTGGAAGGCGCTGAAGAGCTACGCCAACTCAAAGGGCATAGAGCTGATGGGAGACCTTCCGATGTACATGGCGCCTGACTGCGCCGATGTGTGGGGCAACAAGGACATCTTCAGGATGGACAGGGACGGAAGGCTCGATGTAAGCGCCGGAGTTCCGCCTGATGCGTTCAGCAGCGAGGGCCAGGCCTGGGGCAATCCGCTGTATAACTGGGAAAAGCTGAAAAAGAACGGCTATGACTGGTGGATGAGAAGGATGCGCCAGTGCGCAGAACGTTACGACATACTGAGGATAGACCACTTCAGAGGCCTGTCGGAATACTTCGTCGTCCCTGAGGACGGGACCCCGAAGACCGGATGCTGGCAGCACGGCCCGGGGCTCGCGTTCATAAGGGCGGTCAGCGACATGATCGATGAGGACGGAAACGGCCTCAGAGTCCTCGCCGAGGATCTCGGATTCCTCGACGCCGGAGTGAAGAATCTCATGAAGCTTTCGGGACTTCCGGGCATGGACATCTGGCAGTTCAACGCTCATGAAATGACGGAGCTCTGCGAAAAAGAGCCTGAAAAGGCCGCGAACAGAGCCTTCTATACCGGGACCCACGACAACGATACGCTTATAGGCTGGCTCGAAGAATCGCGGGGCACGAGGCCGGACGATCCGGGCGAAGAGGATCCTGAAAGGAAAGAGCAGGTGACCGAAGAGCTCAGAAGAGAAGCCAGGGACATAATCGGACGCATCTACGAAAGCCCGGCCTGCCTTGCGATGATGCAGATGCAGGATGTGCTCCTGCTCGGCTCAGAGGCGAGGATGAACGTTCCGGGCGTCGCGGATGGCAACTGGAAGTGGAGGATGGACGGGCCTTCTGTTGCGGAGGCGTACCCTTACGCAAAGGGCGTCGCGGCATGGCTCAGAGAGCTCGCCGACAAGACCGGACGAAGATGATGAACGAGAAGACCGGTTCACGGTCTACCCGTACGCTGATCAGGGAGACTACATGTTCAATTTCTACAGGATCGAAGAATGATACAGGGAGGAAAAAAATGGGAGCTCCTATAGTTACGCTGGATCTTCACGGGATGTTTCAGGACGAGGCGGTAAAAGCCATAGACAGGGCGCTCAAGGCTGCCGATGATTCGACATACCAGATAAAGCTGATACACGGCTACAACCGCGGCACCAGCCTCAAGGACATGATCATGGACGAGTACCGCCATCACCCGAAGGTGGTGAGGGTAAAGCCGGGCGACAACCTCGGCGTCACGGTGCTCGTGCTGAGAGAGCTGTGACAGGAGATGCCGCTGCTGCGGCTTTGTGACCGCGAAAGGGTGACATTATGGGCAAGGGACATTTTGACAAAGCAGCAGGCCTCGCAGAAGGGCTCATAGTGCTTCAGTCAGTAGTATACGGCTTCGGGGATCCGATCTCGAAGATCGCTTTTGATGCGGTGCCAGTGTACTCGATGATGAGCGTGCGATATTCGATAGCCTTTCTGTTTTGCTTTGTTCTCTTTCATAAAAAGATAGCGGATACCGTAAGGACAGTGCCCCTGAAAAAGTGGCTGGTCCCGGGCATGTGCATAGGCCTCAGCTATCTTCTCAACAATGTGGCGCTTTCTCTTACCGAGGCGACCTCGGTCGCGTTCCTGCGCTCGATGTCGGTCATATTCACACCCGCTCTCGCATTCCTGATGTTCCGCACAAGGTATTCATGGAAGCAGATGCTGGTGCAGATACTGGTGCTCCCGGGCATCTACCTTCTGTGCGTAAGAGGAGGCCTCTCGGGCTTCGGAGCCGGAGAGATCATCGCCCTTCTCGCCGCCGTGCTTATGGGAGGGACGCTTGTGCTGAGCCGCAGGTATCTTGCCGATGACGTCGACCCTGTGAGCATGACGGCCCTTCAGGGAGGCTGCTCGGCGCTGCTCGCTCTTGCCGGCTGCGCTTTCATCGAAAAAGGCGTGGACGTGTCGGGGGCCGACGCGAAGGTATGGGCGATAATACTCTACCTCGCCATCGCCTGCACCTTCCTCGGATACCTGCTTCAGAACCTGGCTCTGACGAAGATTTCCGAAAGGGCGGTGTCGCTTCTGCAGACCCTGTGCCCGGTGATGACGGCCGTATTCTCGTTCATGCTGCTCGGAGAGAAGCTCTCTGCCGCGGGCATGGCGGGAGCTGCCATAATCCTCGTCTGCGTCGCGGCGAGCGTTCTCATGACAGGCACGGACAGGGAAGAGCCGGAAGGCGGCGCATTTCGATCACGGCGCTGAATGATGCATAATGATGTTTTGTGGATTGAGATAAATACCCCGATGAGGGTGACTGGAGGCATGTCAGTGTAGTACAATCAGAAACATGCAAAATCACAGACAGGTGAGAAGAGAAAGAATAAGCATAGGCGACGCGCTCATCCATCTCGGAGCCAGCAAGACCATCGCTGCGGTCACGGCGATCATCCTGGCATCCGTCATCGTGGTCAGCGTGTTTACTTCGCTTTACAAAAGCGAGCGCGAGAGGATACAGCTCCAGGGCAGGATGAATGCTATGCAGTCGGCCGAGGAGTTCGATTCATATATCCAGACAGGAACGAACTCCGTCAAGTTCGCGACATACACGATAGACAATCTCATGTATGAAGGCGCCTCGGATGAGGACATACTGGGCTACATGACGGAAGAGACCTCAAACATCCAGAACACGATCAACAGGGATTTTACGGGCCTCTACGGATGGATCAACAGAAAATACATGGACGGCGCGGGATGGGATCCCGGCCCTGACTTTGTCGCGGTAGAGCGGCCGTGGTATGTCGAGACGATGGAGAAGGATACGGAGATAAGCTATGTCACGCCGTATCTGGATCTCGAGACCAATACCGTGATGATGACAGTGACCGGCCGCCTCAGAGACGGCAGCAGCGTGGTGGCCCTTGACATCCCGATGAAACGCATGCAGGAGATCCCCGAAGAGATAGCCGAAGGCAGCGACAAAAGCATCGGAATGGTGCTGGCAGACAACGGCACGGTGGTCGTCCACTCCGACGAGAAAGAGCTCGGAAAGAACTACCTCGAAGAGCCGAACTCGCTCGGCGGCACCATAGCCCGGATGGTCATCAGCGAAGGACGCTCGAATTTCAGCGTAAATTACGGCGAGACCGATTACACGGTGTACAGCCAGAAGCTCGACTGCGGATGGTACAGCGTGTCCGTCATGGACACAGGCGAGGTGCTCAGACCTCTCAGGCGGATACAGTTCATGGCGTTTGCCGCCATGATCGCGGCAGCGCTGTTCATACTCGGTATGTACGTGCGCATAAGCATGCGTGAGCTGAGAACGCGCAACCTCGCAAACGAGCTTTCGGCCATGGGGGATATATACGAGACCGTCTACGACATAGACCTCGAACATGACACGTTCAGGGAGATATCCGCGAGGGCGGATATAGTGCAGGCGGTCGGAGGCCACAACGGAAACGCTCAGACCACGATATATGAAGTGCTCAGACGCTTCTGCGATGAACGCTCAAAGCATGTCATGCTGGAATTCGCCGACCTTTCATCTCTGGACGAAAGACTCAGCGACAGCGTGTCCGTCACAGAGGAATTCATCGGGATCAGCGGCAAGTGGTTCCGCGCCAGATTCATAGCTTCCGAGCGCGATGAAGAGGGGCATCTACTCAGGGTGATGTGGCTCGTCGAGTCCATCGACACCGAAAAGCGCCGCAGCGAAGAACTGCTCCGCCTGTCCGAGACTGACCGCATGACAGGCCTTCTGAACCGCATCAGCGGTGAGGAGAGGGTATCCGCGCTGCTCGCGCAGAACGTCAGCGGCATGTTCATGATGATCGATGCGGACAAATTCAAATCCATAAACGACACCTACGGACACAACGTCGGCGACGAGGTCCTGATAGCCATAGCCAACGCCATGAAGAATTCCTTCAGAAGCGGCGACGTGCTGATGCGAATTGGCGGCGATGAGTTCGCTGCCTTCTCGCCGGGAGTCGCGACAAAAGAGAACGGAGACGCCATCATTAAGCGCCTCACCGACTCTCTGAGGAGCAATCACATCGAAGCTCTCGGCGGACAGCCTATAAAGGTCAGCATAGGCGCGACATTCTGCTCGGCCGACGAGGACGTCTCATTCGAGCGTCTGTACAGACAGGCCGATGAGAGCATGTACGTGAGCAAAAGCAGCGAAGAGCGCAGCGTGACCTATCACGAAGATGCAGAGTCACCGGATAATGCAGAATCCCCGGAAACCGAATAATGTTGGATCCCGGGTAAAGTCGGATTCCGGATCGCGAATAATGCAGAATCCCCGGATGATGTGGTATAATGGTCTCAGCTTATCTAGCATTCTGAAAGGAAGGAGCTCTGAACATGAAGAAATTTATATTTTTCTTAGGACTTAT
>CADBFL010000131.1 GCA_902793875.1 uncultured Eubacteriales bacterium
CCCGGGGCGAGCATCATGTAGAACGGGTTCATGTCCTTTATCGCTGCAAGACCTGCGTTATCGATGTTTTTTATGATCCATGAGCACTGGCCCATGTAGTTCAGTATCAGGCAGATCTTGACGAACGGCCAGCTGACCATGATGTTCCCTCTGCCCACATGGCCCATGTCGGTGTAGAGAGCCTCCGCTCCCGTGGTGCAGAGGAACACGCTTCCGAGTATCATCACTCCCGCCCTGTTGCCCGGGCTGAAGAGCACTCTGAGAGCGTACACCGGATTGAGCGCGCGCAGCAGCGTGATATCCCCGATGGAATGCATCACTCCCGTGACACCGAGAAAGAGGAACCATATCAGCATGACAGGTCCGAAAAGCCTGCCTATGTGGCTCGTGCCGCTCTTCTGTATCAGGAAGAGTCCGCTCACGATGGACAGGGTTATCACGATGACCACGAACTGGCCTTCTCCGAGAAGCCTGTCCATGACGGGTATGCTCCTGAGACCTTCCACAGCTGTCGTCACCGTGACAGCAGGAGTCAGGACTCCGTCGGCCAGCATGGTGCAGCCGCCTATCATCGTCGGGATTATCAGCCACCTGCCGCAGTTCCTGACCAGACTGTACAAAGCGAATATGCCTCCCTCGCCGTGGTTGTCCGCGCGGAGAGCGATAAGGACATGCTTTACGGTCGTCAGCAGGGTTATTGTCCAGATGACAAGAGAAAGCGATCCGATGATAAAATCCGGATCGACGTGCGACAGGCCGCCGTTTCCCTCGACGATGGACTTCATGACGTACATCGGAGATGTACCGATGTCTCCGTAGACTATGCCTATAGTGACGAGGAACATCCCCATGCTGACTTTATTTGTCTTTATATCTTCCATAATGCGAAAATGTACCTGCTTTTCTGTGATGATCGATTTTATCTGCTCATGTACTTATCGGTGTCCAGTTCGCCGACGCTCTTTGCGACTATCGTCGTGATTACCGTATCGCCGGTGCAGTTGCACATGCAGAGGAACATGCCGATAAGAGGTCCTATACCCATGACCAGCCCTACTGCTTCGGTCGGCACGCCGAGCTGTTCGAGCAGCACCGAGAGGCAGATGACGCCTGCGCCCGGGATGCCCGGAGCCCCCATCGAGAGGATCACGACCGTGAACGCCATCATCAGCAGGGCGCTTCCGCTCACAGTAACGCCGTAGACCTTGGCGAGCGCCAGAGCGAATACCATCAGCTGAACGCAGGTGCCGTCCATGTTCAGGGTCGCTCCGAGAGGGATCGACAGGCTGTACACCTTGCTGCTCACGCCGAGCTTTTTATCGCAGACTTCCATGTTCAGAGGTATAGACGCGTTGCTTGAAGCCATCGAGAATATCTGAAGCATGACAGGAGCGTACTTTCTGATGAAAGGACGCGGATCGAGTCTGCCGATCAGGATCATCAGCATGATGTATATGACGAGCATGCAGGCGAGTCCGAACAGGAACGTGGCGAACATCCCGAAGATCGAAAGTATCGTTTTGACGCCAAGATCTATGACCATGGATGACATCGAGCAGAATACCGCGACAGGCATCAGCCTGATTATCATGGCCGTTATCTTCATGAAGAGCTCGTTGAGCGCCTCGAATATCTGTATGAGCACCTCTGAGTATTTTCCTATCATCCCGACAGCGATGCCGCACAGTACAGCCAGAAAAATAAGCTGAGCCATGTTGTTCTCGAGGAACGGCTTGACGAAATTCGACGGCACTATATCCACTATCATGTCGATGGCGGAAAGCTCCACGTCTTCGCCTGCAGGAGCCGCAGGGCCGGATGCCGCTGCTGCCGCCGCTGCCGCTCCCCCGTCCGTACCCGGACGGAAGAGATAATATGATCCCGCTCCGACCGCGACCGCGATCAGCGTGGTGAACAGATACATCAGGGTAGTCCTTCCGCCTATCTTTCCAAGCTCGTTCAGATCCGAAAATCCCGAGATGCATGTGACGATAGAAAAGAACACTACCGGCGCCACGATGATCTTGAGCGCGTTGATATACATGGTCTTGACCGGCGTGAGTATATATCCGTTCAGGGCTCCGTTGACCGCATCAGGGCCCGCAAGCGACAGCACAACGCCGACCAGAGTCCCCGCGATCAGCGCCGCGAGAGTCAGGTAAAGGAACCTTCTGCGGTTCTTTTCGATGGTTATCCGGATATTGTTGTATCCGTTCTTGTGGCTGAACTTCAGGCCATCGGCAAGAGACGTGAGCATGATATTGCGGATCGACTCGAGCATCTCCTCTCCGACATCGGAGTCGAGGATGACATCCGCCTCGGTCATCGCATCTGTCAGCGAGTAATCGCTGCCCGGCGCAGACATCTCGACGGTTATGCTTCCGGCGAATTTCTTCACATTGACCCTGAGCGTCCCGTTTTTTTCAGCATGCGCCACCAGACTGGCTATCGCCTCTTCGGCGACAAGCGTCCCCTTGATCACCGCTTTTGCCTCGAGTCCGTATTCCTCAAGGCCTCTCTGCACGAATTCAGCGGCCGATCCCGTAGGATCTTTTTTAAGATCAAATATTCCCCTTTTGTTAGTCATTTCTGCTGCTCCTCTATTATCTAAGCTGCATCATCCAGCGCTTCTTCACCCGAAGAATCTGCAGGCTGTGCAGGCACCCATTCGGCAGGATCATACTGCCTGTCGGATATCGTCACGCCCTTTTTATATATCGTGGCAAAATCGTTTTTCATCGAGACAGGTATATAACCCATAGAGCGGTACTCTTCGGACTTCTCGTTCCAGTCCTGCTTGCCCCATTCTCTGACATTATCGTCGGCAACGACCATGAACGCCAGCGACTTATACTTGTTTCTGTTGTCGATGGTGTAATTCAGCATGCTTGTATCGCTTCCGCTGTTGCCGAAAGCGAGGACCGGGCGATGTCCGATCTCCCTTTCTATGTATATAGGCTTGTTTGCATTGAGATCCTTCTGTATGAATCCTCCGGTAAACACCAGCTCGTCGCCGTTTTCATACTTGAAGTCCATGTTGGACGGCACATCCTCATATCCCCTGACCTTTACCTCGAAGTCGGTCCCTATCACATGGCCCGGATCTACGTATTCATGCAGAGGCGAATTCGCCATGATCGCCCTGGATGTCGTCCTCTCCGTGCCGCTTATCACCCAGATGGTAAAGCCGTTCTCATGCAGATATTTCACGACCTCGACCATCGGCAGATAGCAGCCCTCGCCGTATTTCATGTTATTGAAGCTGGACGTTTTCTTCTGTCCGAATTCCGATGCATAGTCGAAGAGTTCGTTTACTGTCATGCCCGCATAGGCCTTCGCGAAATTCCTCGCAAGAGACTCGTCCGCGGTGTATCCCGGCTGTATGGAAGCTGCCACCGCCTTGAGTTCATCGGACACTCTTTCCGGATGGTCCTTCAGGCAGAACTCGATGAACATCATAGTGTCGTAGTACGTATAGAAGGTCTCGCAGGTAAGCGTACCGTCCATGTCGAATACCGCTATGCGGTCCTCTTCAGGGATGAAGTCCTCGCTTTCTTCATCAGTGACCGCAGCGACATAGTCTCTGAGCGCCTGTGCCGGCTCCGAGCCCTCTGTCCAGTACTCGGTAAGAGCATCTTTCTTTTCGACAGTCTTCGCGCTGCCCTTCGTCGCCTGTATCATCCCCATGATCACAAGCAGCAGCGCCACGACTATAAGCACTCCTTTTACCCACTTATCAGATTTCTCCATTTCCTTTTCCTCCGTCATCCAAAGATCGCTCTTCCGTGCTCACAGGACCGTCGTAGTCCATGTAGCCTCCTATGTTCTTAGCCCTGAAATACCCCATCTGCCTGAGAGATCCGGCGGATATGCCGCTCCTTGAACCGCTGTAGCAGTACATGAAGATATGTGCATCCTTATCCTTCAGCACGCTCTCGACCCATTTGCGGTTACGGCGTTTCAGCGAGCCCGCTTCGATGTTGACGGCGCCCGGCACATGCCCTTTTCCGTACTCATCCGGAGTGCGCACGTCGATCAGCACAGCGTCGTCAAAGCAGGCCATTTCCTCGAGGCCCTCGTTTATGTCAGGTTCGGCTATCTCATCGTAATAACCCATTATCTCGACAGCACCTTTCTTGCAATGCCCATGCCTATCCTGTACGGAAGCGGCCTGAGATCCCTGTCAGCCTCTTTCAGCATATCGCGTATATGTATGCTCTGCGGGCAGTGCTGCTCGCACTTGCCGCAGCCTACGCACTTTGAAGCAAATCCGGCGTCTTTCTGAAGGCCGACGTTTCTGGCGTACTCCATCCTGACTCCGGTCTTTTTGCCTTCGATGTACATGAGATTGTAGTAGTGGAAGGTGCCCGGTATGTCAACGCCCTGCGGACAAGGCATGCAGTATCTGCATCCGGTGCAGCCGACCTTCTCTTTTTCCCTGATGATGCGCTTCACGCTGTCGACGAGCTCGCGGTCCTTCTCAGTAAACGATCCGGCTTCGGCATCCGAAGCTATGCGGATGTTTTCAGCGACCATCTCAGACGAATTCATTCCCGAAAGGACCACAGTCACGCCGCTCTGGTCCCAGAGCCACCTGAGTCCGAGCTCCGCAGGGGTATATCCTCTGCCGCTGTCTCTGAGCGCGCGCAGCGCATCGACAGGCAGGTTCACCAGTTTGCCTCCTCTGAGAGGCTCCATGATGATCACCGGTATCCCCTTTTCGGCCGCTGCCTCTACTCCCCGCCTTCCGGCCTGGCTGTTCTCGTCGAGATAGTTGTACTGTACCTGGCAGAAGTCCCAGTCGTACGCGTTCAGTATCTTAAGGAACATGTCCGTGTCGCCGTGATATGAGAATCCGATCTGCCTGATGCTGCCGTCGGCCTTGCGGGCGGATATCCAGTCCTCCATCCCCATCGCCTTAAGCTTCTCCCACTCGGAGATATCGGTG
>CADBFL010000132.1 GCA_902793875.1 uncultured Eubacteriales bacterium
TCTCTTCCGGATCTATTTTCCCTTGGATGGGGATGGCGTAGGCTCGATAACGCTTGTGTAGTGCTCCTTGCGGGCCTTGAACTCAGGATCCTTGTAAAGGTTCATGAGTCTTCCCTCGTTCTTGAAGATGTCCTCGCCGTGAGCAGCCTTGCCCGAGAGGATGTCGTGAGCATGCCATTCTGTCGAAGGATCGAACTTGAATACCATGGCGTCGCCTTCGACTACCAGCTTGCCGCGGAGTCCGCAGAGCTCGCACTCGGCTTCCGTCGTGCCCGGGAAGATGTAGAACGCGTTGCCGTGGCAGTGCGGGCATGCACCCTTCTTGCCCTTCCAGAGATCCACGTCATCGGAGCCCATGATCATCAGCTTGTTGTCGATGATGTACTGAGCTGCCTCTACGAGGTTCCTGGCCATTTCCTTCGTTCTCTCGATCTTGTCGTCCTGCATGATGACGTCCTTGCACCATGAGAAGTATTCATTGTCGACGACCTTCCAGCCCGGGCTCATGGCGAGCATGGCGTGGTCAGTCTCTGTCCTGACTGCCCAGTCGGATCCGCCGATAGCGAGGAAGGAGATCGCCTTCTGTCTGAAGTACTTCATGTCCAGAGGCTCCTTGCCCTGCTCCTTGAGCTTCTCCTGAAGTCCGAGCAGCATGCCCGTGTCGTGTCCAGGGCCCATTCTGTCGCAGCAGATGTGGAAGAGTCCGGATCCGCCCGACTCGTAGATAGGGTCTACGATGAATACGCCGTCAGCCTCTACCATCTTCTCGTAAAGTGCAGCGAAGTCATCCTTTCTTGTGCAGACCATGCCCTTGCCCATCACGAGGCTTCTCGAGCAGGCCACGCAGCCTGTGCATGTCTGGAGGTCCCAGTCAAATGCATGTATGAATTCGATCTCTGCACCGAGCCTTTTGCACTCCTCGAGAGCGACTCTGCACATGGTGTCGTTGTTTCCGTTCTTTGTTCCGTAAGAAATACCAAGGATCTTCATATTGTTTCCCTCCTGCAATATGCATCTACACGAAGATATCTTTATGCCGTTGTCTGAAAGACATCTTCAGCTGTCTTGCTTCGATGATATCACCGTAAATATCATCGAAAAATGATCGGTTTTTAAAGTTTCTGTGTTTTTATTCCTGTCCCGGAGCTCCAGGTCCCATCTCAGGAGCCGGCTCGTTGCAGATCGCCCTTGAGCATCTGTCAGCTACAGGGTTCCAGAGCATCGCGATGATCAGAGTCGGTATGTAGCAAGGGATGAAGCCCTTGAGGCATGATGCGATGTATGGTCCGAACTGGAATCCGGCAGGCGAGTTTGCCATGCCGATCGCTGTCATGATAAGGTCGAGGATGACGCAGAATACAGCAGCGACCACCATGTTCAGAATGAGTCCGAACTTGAATGTTCCCGGCTTTGCGTACTTTGAAGCGACCGCGAATCCCCATCTTTCAGCATGGAGGAAGTTCACGAAGAACGTCACTACGTAGGCGATGCATGCCATCCTGATGAAGTTAGATCCGTTCAGGCTTCCCGGCGCGTCGATGTTGGCGAGCGCGAGAGCAACAAGAGTGATAACTAAGCTGAGCGGCAGGTCCATGATGAGCGCGTACACCGCTGTCAATTTTGCGCTTTTCTGCATGATGCTTTCTCCCTTCGATATCCAGTGTTGTTTCACTTGTAAAAAAGACAAACCGTCTTGTTGTTTAAATTTTAACAACAGCGGTCTGCCCTGTATAATCACTTAAGCGACTACAGGTTCATAACCATATGGTTATGAACCCGTATTTTCGGCTATTTGAGCGCCCTCATTCTTGTTTTTTCTTGTTTTTCTATTACCTCATTCAGTATGCCCTCCATGGCGAGGACCTGCTCGTCCTCCCTGGACCTGAGCCTCGCGACCGAGACGGTGTCCTTCGCGCTGAAAGGTATCCACGCCAGGTCGTCCGCGCCCTTGGCCCACACCCACTCGTCGGCGATGGTGACCCCCATGTTGTTCCTGACGCAGGTGATGGTGGATTCGTGGTTCTTGACGAAGCGCACATCCGGGATGAAGCCGTAAGGCCGCGTGTAGTTCGAGATCGCCTCGACTATCATGCGGTCGACTATCTCCCAAGGAGCGAGGAAGGTATCCTCCCTGAAGTCCCTCAGGCTCAGCTCGTCTGCGCCCTTCGACGCGAGCGGATGCCTGGCTGAATAGATGAGTATCTTGCCGATCTCGGCAACATCGCTGTATTCGAATTCGCTGTACTTCGTCACGGTGTTCTTCATGGTCACGATGACGTCGAGCGAGTCCGTCAGAAGTCCCGTGGTGAGCTCCTTGACTCCACAGCAGTTTATGACCACCTCGGAATCCGGGAACTCTGCTTTGTACTTCTTCATCATCGGCGGGATGATGTTGAAAAGATCCCAGCCCTCGAGGAACCCGACCCTCATGACCGCGTTCTTCTTTCCCATTATGTGGTCGGCCTTGATGCGCGTGTTTATGTAATCAGCCTTGTAGCGGCTGAAGAGATCGAAGTACAGGCGCCCCACCTCGGTGAGCTCCGTCCTCTGGTTGTTCCTCCTGAACAGCTTCGCCCCGAGCTCCTTTTCGAGCTGCGATATCTGCCTCGAGATCGCAGGCTGCGACACAAAAAGCTCCTCGGAAGTCTTTGTGAAGCTGAGGTTAGTGGCCACGGCCATGAAATAATCTATCTGAAGATCCGTCATAAATTTTATCTCCTTTGCGGGCGCCTTCCCTTACAGGCGTTGCTTTGAAGGTGCCGCTATGCAGACTGCTTTGTTCCGGCGCCCTGTTTTGCAAGCCTCCGGCAGATGCCGTCATACACTTTCCTTACCGTCAGCCCTTGCACGACCGTCGTGAAGAATACTATCGCGTAGGTGCACCCGAGCAGTATGTAGTATGTGTCCGGCGGCAGGAAGTCCCAGGTGCTCATGGCGAGCGCTGTCGAAAGGCCTCCGCGCAGTCCGCCCCAGGTCAGCAGCTTGATAAAGCTCCATCTGTCGTAACCGTCGGGGATCTTTCCCATGAAAAGAGTCGAGACCGCAAGGCTGCTGCTTCTGGCGATAAGGTTCATCACGATCGCGGACAGCGACAGCAGAACTACGTGCTTCATCTGCAGCACCTGCACGAAGGTCAGGCCGAGCATCACGTAAAGCAGCGAGTTCAGCAGCAGATCGAGCGTGTCCCATATGGACGAGAAGTGTTCGAGACGCTCCGGCGAGCCGATCGTTCCCTCCTTCGCGCGAAGAGCCGAGAACGTTATCCCGCATACGACGGAGGCGATGGCTCCCGAGAATCCGGCCTTTTCGCATATGATATACGACACCGTGACGGTGAGAAGGCTTATGAAGAAGCCAAGCTCCTCGCTTTCGGTCCGCTTGTACAGCTGGAAGCATAAAACCGTAACGGCGAAGCCTACGAAGGCGGCCCCGAAGAGCTCCCTTGCCATGATCGAAAAGAAGCCTCCCGTCGAGGTGCCCTTTACCATCGATGAGAAGACGACGAACAGCGCGACACCGACGCCGTCGTTGAAAAGCGACTCTCCCTCGATAAGGAACGAGATGTCCTTCGGCAGACCGAATTTGCTGAGTATGCCGGTCGCCGCGATAGGATCCGTCGGCGCAACTATGCTCCCGAACATCAGGCACAGCGGCACCGAAAAGCCGAGTCCCAGGAGGGATGACGCTCCGTAGAACAGCATCCCGTAAAGCATCGCGCCCAGAAGCGTGGCGACGATCGAAAGCACGGTGACCTGTCTGGCCATCCTTTTGAAGTCCGAGAATTTCAGGTGGACGGAGCCCGCGAACAGCATGATGCAGAGCACCCCTTCCATCAGGAAGTCCTGTATGTCCAGAGCATCCAGGACCTCTGTTTCCATCAGCACATCGACCGCCGTATTGCCGGTCGCGATTACATCTGCGAACAGCCCGAAGAATCCTATCACCGCCGAAAACATCAGCAGCGCTATCTCGTGCGGGAGCTTCGTGACTTTTTCGTTGAAATAGGCTATGAGGCAGACCACTGCCATAAGTATCGTAAAGATTATCAGCATCCTTTGACTGTCCTTTCTGGGTCAATACTTTTCTGCGCCGCTCCGCTGCAGCCGCATGTCGCTTTGCTTTCTTTCCGCTGCGGCCGTATATGTCTTTTGTGTTCCTGCCGCTGCGGCCGCATGTCGCTCTTGTTCTTTTTGGCGTACCGCCTTGACACCCGCCGCCGTATTTGTTATATTTTCGCCTGTCATTTATGCCCGTGATCGGACGGGCGATCCACAAACGACCGTAAATCGCACCAATGACACAAGCTCGACAAGTGTCATTTTTTATTGTTTTTGGAGGATCGTATAATGAACATAGTTGTTATCGGAAACATCATCTCTTTTGCAGGAGCCATGCTCATGGTGGGAGTCGGATTTCTCAAAACGAGAAAGTCCATACTGCTCACCCAGTGCTCGATGTTCACCCTGATGGGCATCGCCAACCTGATACTCGGCGGCGTGACAGGCGCCATATCCTCGCTCGTCAGCATCCTTCGCAACCTCCTGTGCCTGAAAGGACCGCTGACAGTTCCGATGAAGCTCTTTGTCATAGCCGTTCAGGTCCTGCTCTCGGCAAGGCTGAACACTCTCGGATGGATCGGCTGGCTTCCTATAATATCCGCGTGCTTCTACACCTGGATGATCGACGTGAAGGACGAGACCAGGCTCAAGGTAGTGCTGATCGCCTCCCAGTCGCTGTGGTTCGTATACGACCTCACGATACAGAATTACGTGGGATTCACATTCGACATCCTCACGATACTCTCAAACATGTACGGAATATTCAGCCTCAGAGCAGGTCAGAAGGTCAGGCATCACGCAGCCTGATCATTTTTTTCGCGGGATCCTGTCCTCGCACGGCACTCCGGTCTGGCACTTGCCGCAGCC
>CADBFL010000133.1 GCA_902793875.1 uncultured Eubacteriales bacterium
TCCTCTGTCTCCGGTTCGTTTGAGCCTTGGCTACTTTTTGTAAAGCAGGCTGTTGTCAGCGCCGTCCAGGGCCCAGCCCTTCATGAAATAGTTGCCGCATTTTTTGCACCTGTAATAGTGGTTCGTCCTCCAGAACAACCCGTCTTTGGTATCTATCAGGACGCAATCGGAATTCTTGCACCTCGGTTTGCACGGTTCGCCGCCGGCTTCGCTGATCGATCCATCCGGCTCTTCCCATCCGCCGGAAACAGCCTCCAGTTCGCGGGAATCCAGTGATTTTGCGGATTCCACGGATTCCATTGCTTCCATGTCTTTCATCTTATCTTCCATGTGTATATCCTCCTTGCAGTAACTGCTGCGATCGGTTTTCTCTCAATGCATATACAAGTGTAACAGGTCGCGGGAGACCTGCGCAATATGAGCCCCAATATGAGCCCTCTCCATATCAGGTCTCCGGCACACGGAGTATAGTTAAATCAATATTTGATTACTGCGCGCAGTAAAAATGAAAGAGGAGAATTATTAAAATGACAGAAGAAAACAAAGAAAAGAACGTACTGACAAACAAAGAACTTAATGAAGTCAGCGGAGGAGCAGATCTCGGGCCGGTCCCTAAATTCAGTATCGGGCAGAGAGTGCGGGTAGAGGACTTTGAATCTGACACCCCGGGCGCCAAGGATGTCGGAACCATCTATGGCCTCGGACACGACGGGCTCATCTTCAGGTATGACATCGACTGCGGCGAAAACGGCAAATACATGAATATTCCGGAAAACGAGATCGAGGGGTGCTGAGAACTTCCTCATCTGACCGATGTTACTTCGACCGACTCAAAGGGCAAGCCCCGAAAGCTGGTCATTTTTTGTCGGATCAAGTGCTTTTTTGACTAACGGGGACAGGCCCCATTAGACACAAGACACATCAAACGAAACGTGAACGCCCCGATACGCAGCGGGGTGTTTTTCGTTGTGCGGATATTCTATAATACAGTGTGAAATATAATCGCATGCCGGACGTCGGAATGAAGTCCGCGGGTCTGAAAAGAGAGGTTTTGGGAGATGAAAAAAACACATTTTGATCTTTCGAGAAAGATTATCGCGGCCACTACCTCGGACGGCTGGCAGAATGTACCGCACTTCGCAGCGGTATATGAGACCGAAGCGGATCTTCTTGCTGATGTGATCGGGGAGTTCAACTCAGAGCACCCGGATGAACATATCACCATGAATTCGGCGATTTTGCGGGTGATAGTCGAGGGGATCAAAGCAGCTCCGGTCATGAACTCCCATATCGAGTATGATCCGCGGCTTGTGAACGGTACCGTCACTCAGCTCGATCACCCGGGACAGAATGACGGCAGTAATCTATCCTCACATGGAGAACAGATCCATGAGGGATATCCAGAAGATAACCAATGGATACAGAGAAAAGGCGAAAAAGACTGACCTCGATGCTGTGATGTTCATCGCAGGACTCGATGATACATTAAGGGAACTGAAACACGGCCGGGTGATCAGAACGGCCGGCCGGCTCATAGGAGCGGCGGCAGGCAGCAGCCGGGTGATAGTGTCGCCGAAGAGGATCATGGCGGCCCTGAAGAAGAAGGATGCGATCACGCCGGATGCGATCAGGCAGGGCAGCATCCTGGTTTCCGGCGTGGGATCCCTGTACAGAGAGTGGGAGGGCTTCTGCACCATATGCGATATCATACCGCCTCAGGTGTGCGCCCTGTCCGCAGGAGCTGTGACCGAGAAACCGGTTGTACGAGACGGAGAGATATGCATAAGAAAGATCCTGCCTGTCACCATCTGCGTCGATCACAGGGCCATGGATTTTTCACATCTTGTGCCGTTCGTGAAGAGGATCAAAGAAGTGCTGGCCGACCGCGAAGCACTCGAGTCGATGATATGATCAGAAGCCGGGAGGCAGGCGATGCGGATCAACAGGACGCTTGAGGACGCCGAATTCAAACATATCCCCGTGATAGCCTACGACCGCCTCATCATGAACACCGACGCGGTGGACTGCTATGTCTCCTTCGACAATTACCGAGTGGGCGCGCTTCAGGCGCAGTTCATCGTCAAAGGCGTCGTTCTGCTGGCGGCCGTCATCTTCGACGTCGTCACTAACCACGCAGCAAAAAACGACTGACACTCCGGTTAGCACCTTCTAACGGGGCCTGACCCCGTTAGACGCAACTAACGGGGTCAGGCCCCGTTAAATACATCTAACAGAAAGGACGGCAGATACTTCCCGATGTGTGAACTCACCATATTGTTTCCGTGTCTGAATGAAGCTGAGACCCTTGCGGCCTGCATCAGAAAAGCAGGGGCTTTTCTTGCTGAAGCGGATGTGGACGGAGAGATACTCGTCGCAGACAACGGAAGCACGGACGGGAGCGACGGCATAGCGGTGCGCGAGGGCGCGAGGCTCATCCGCGTGAAAGAGCCCGGCTACGGCAGCACGCTGAGGGCCGGCTCTCAACAGGCGCGGGGAAGATACGTCATAATGGCCGACTCCGACGACAGCTACGACGTGCGGCATCTCCGGCCCTTCCTCGACAGGCTGCGCGAGGGATACGACCTGGTCATGGGAAACCGCTACGCCGGAGGGATAGACAAGGACGCCATGCCGGCGCTCCACAGATACATCGGAGTCCCGTTCCTCTCGGCGGTTGGAAGGCTGCTCTACGGCAGCAGGATCGGAGACTTCCACTGCGGACTCAGAGGATATGACAGAGATGCGATAAACGCTCTGGGGCTCACGTCCACGGGCATGGAGTACGCGAGCGAGATGATCATAAAAAGCGAGATGGCCGGCCTCAGGATCACCGAGGTCCCGACGACCCTCAGAAAGGACGGCCGTTCCGGCAGATCGCATATACGGACGTTCCCTGACGGATGGAGACACCTCAGGCTGCTCATAAAGAACGCCCCGATAGCGGGGAAAAAGAGAAGATGACATGGCAAAAGACAATAAGGTCAGAACAGACAAAAAAGACATAAAAGACACAAAAGACGCAAAAGAAAAAAGAAGCATCAGAGGGATCCCCGGAGCGATCCCGGCGGCAGCTGCATGCATCCTGATCTGCGCCGCCCTGCTCACAGCGGTCTCCCTGATACCTCAGAGCGCGATCGCGAAGCAGTCGAAGAAGAGCGCGGACATCCTGGTCAGGCAGCCGGCGTTCACCGCGCTGTATAACGACTGGAGCAATTCCATCCAGGACAACTACGCGGACACCGAGCTCATGGAGATCGCATACTGCATCGACAGCCGCAGGCCGTTCACCTCGGCAGTGAGAGCAGAGTACCGCGAAGTGAGCGGCGAGATGACCGCGGAGAGCTACCGGAAACTGGTATACGAAGGGGCGGAGGCCAACATGAGCTACGGCAGGTACTGGCACGGCTCGATGGTATACATCCGGCCGCTTCTCATGTTCCTGGACGTAGACGGGATAAGGACGGCCGTCGGAATCGCTGTGCTGATCCTTCAGGCGGCGGTGCTCCGGCAGCTGTGGAAGGCGGGCAGAAAGAGCCTCGCAGCCTGCTTCCTGATATCTTTCGTGCTGATCGGGCCGTGGATGCTCTTCAGATGCCTTGAGTACTCGTCCGTGTTCCTCGTCATGCCGGCGGCGGCGCTGTGCGTGCTTCATCTGATCAGGACGGGCCGGACGGACAGGGCGCCTGCAGTGTTCGCCGTATCGGGCGTCGTCACCTGCTTCGTGGACTTTCTCACGACAGAGACATTGACATACACAGTGCCGATGCTGATCCTGCTGCTGTTCCTTGTAGAGGATGGGCAGATCAGAGAGGCCGGAGAAGCAATAAAAACCCTGTTCGTGAACGGGGTCTCGTGGCTGGCGGGATACGCGTCGATGTTCGCGGTCAAGCTGCTCCTGGTGCTCGCCGTATGCGGCAGGGCCGAACTCATGAACTCGCTCCACGCGGGAGCGGAGAGAGTGGGCGGCGGGGTCAACCTCGGCAACTCGAATATATTTCCTGAAGCTACGGCGGGAGAAAGGCTCTCGGGCGCGATATGGCACAATCTCTCGGCGCTGTACTTCACAAAGTATGACGATATGAACAGGGCGGGAGCCGTCATCCCGACAATTGTGATACTGGTCGCCGCATTCGCGGTCATATATCTCTTCCGCAGGGAGCTGAGGGCGGCGGAGGTCATTCCGTGCTACGCGCTGGCGCTGCTTCCGTATCTGAGATACCTGGTCCTGTCCAACCACGCCTATCTGCATTTCTTCTTCACGTACAGAGCGCAGATGGTGTGCATCATGGTTCTGGCGTACCTTGTCTGGGAGCACGGACTCGGCAATATCCCCGAAACAGTCGGAAACAACGGCAAAAAAACTAAAAAAGGTACAAAAAAGAAGTCAAAAAAATGATAGAATATCCGTGTATATGATGTAACAGAAGCAATCACAAAGAGAGGAAAACTATGAAGGAACTAGGGAAGAGATTCAGAGGACTGTTCGTACTGCTCCTGGCAGCGACGTTCTTCCTGCAGGGAGGATGGTTCATGCCTGTCAATGCGGCAGCTGGCGAGGAGTACCTGATCGTGATGCAGAATATGGATGCCTGGGGGAATCAACTTGAAGGTACCGTGACAAAAGGGGGGTATCCTGTTAGTAATTCTCATTATGCAGACTCGAGAATTTTGGGAGTATATCAAAGCACTAACGGAATGATCTCTTCGATGATCGGTAAGAAAGCCATAACAAACAGCAACGTTCGCAGCCTCAGCGGAGACGGCATCAAGTCTCTTGATAATATATCAGATATCAAGTCTCCTGACGGGGCTACACTGTATTGCCTCACTGCTGAGTATGATAGCGGTGGCTATTTTTTCCAAATAGTGGACCAGAACGACGAAGAGATACAACGGACGGTAGTGGGAGCCCCTGTAGCTATTGGACAGTCGAAGGGTTCTACGCATACCGTTAATCAATATTTTTACAAGATAGAAAACGTAGGCAGTGTTACAGAAGCCTTGCTGAAGGTTGGAAGTGGTATAGATCACGAATACTGTGATTATGCTGCTGATGAATGGAAGAGAAAGGAAACCGATCCTGAAATAACCGTTGCTGATGTACTTGAAAACTCAAAATCAGGCAGGGCAACAGCATCTTACAGCCTCGGGACGGAGCATTTTCTTAAGCTCCACATCATCGATCCCGAAAAACTGACCACCATAACCTTTGATACTGACGGTGGGAGCAAGATAGCCCCTATTAGACAGGAAATCGGAACGCCGGTAACCAAACCGGCTGATCCGACAAAGGAAGGATACACCTTTGTCGGGTGGGACCCTGAGTTCCCGACAGAGATGCCTGAAGTCAACATGACACTCAAGGCGAAATGGAAAAAGAATGCTGGCCCGGTCGTCACAAAGTACACCATCACATACGACCTGGACGGCGGAACACTTGACGGCATGACAGGGACGGTGACAGAGGAGCATCCTGCAGGCGCAGTGATCACACTCCCTGCTCCGACAAAAGATGGATACACCTTCGACCACTGGGAAGGCTCAACATACTATGCAGGAGACCAGTACACGGTAACCGGAGACCACACGTTCAAGGCTGTATGGAAGACCGGAGCAGGCGGCAACGGAAAGAAGGGATCCGGTGCGAAGACAGGCGATGAGAACGCCCTCGGAGCATGGGTCGTGCTTCTCCTCGCGGCAATGGCCGGAACGACAGGAATGGTATACGCAAGAAAGAGAAAAGGCGAATGACCGGAGTCGCCGGAATAAAAAGCTGAATAAAATGTAACGGAAAGCTCCGGACCGCAAAAGGTCCGGAGCTTTTTCACGCAAAAGGAGGAAGTGCTCAAACTCGTCGAGCATGAAAGCAAAGACGCCACGCCTGAAGAGATGAAATTCGTACACGACTACTTCAACAAAGCCTGGTACGGAAAATAGAACGTAAAAAGCCGCCAGTTCACTGAACCAGGGCGGCACCATACCTATGGTCGGGTTAGTCGCTGACGAGCGACGCTCCTTTCCTGGCTCAATTATATGCATCATACAGAAGGACTTCAAGGTCCTTTTTTGCATGGATCGGGGTGGGTCGGCGCGCTTCCAAAG
>CADBFL010000134.1 GCA_902793875.1 uncultured Eubacteriales bacterium
GACGGCGTCGCTCGCTCCAACCAAGCGAGCTTGATGGAGCTTCGCTCCTGGTTGAACGGACAAAGGACAGTAAAATGAGACTTATCAAAACGGACAAACTGCCGGCAAGTTACTGCGGACCTGATGTAAAGCTGTCGGTCGAGGGAGCCTTCCGCCTGGTGGAGGACATGGTCACCGAGCTGATGGGCATCCAGCATATCGACGGAGTCACATGCATGAGGGAATACGGAGGCATGTGGGTCTTCGTGCGCAACAGGATAGAGATGCCGGAACGTCCGGGGTGGATGGACGAATACAGGATCACGAGCTATATAAGCTCGTTTTCGAAGATCAGGCTGTACATCGATACGCTGATGGAAAGGCCTGACGGCGCCGTCTGCCTGAAGTCGAGGCTCGAGCTTTGCGCGGTGGATCTGGAGACCGGAAAGATAAGAAGATCCGGAACGGTAGGGGTGGGAGAAAAAACTCCTGCCGAGGAGCCTCTGTTTGAAATAAGCTTTTCAGGAGGCAGGTGCGTGTGCGGCGAAAGGACCGGTGCTGTAAAGGTGCGTCCTACGGACATAGACTACTGCCATCATACAAACAATATCGCTTATGTGCGCTATATCATGGATCAGTACGGAGCGGATGATCTGATACGCCGCCCTGTCAGCATGATCGAGGTGCAGTACGCGGCGCAGACCCACGAGGGCGACGTGCTCGAACTGTACCGGGGCGTATCCGGCGACGGAGAGGCGTATGAGATAGAACTTGACGGCGCAAAGGCCGTAAGCTGCATCCTTGAAAGAGAAGGCCGGGAGATATCCTGATGCGCGGAGTGACATGGTAAAGATATACGGGACCATAGGACCCGCCTGCCGGGAAAGAGGAATACTGACTGAGATGTTTCGCGAGGGAATGGACGGCGTGAGGCTGAACCTTTCCCATACTTCGCTTGAGGACGCGTCGGAACTGATCGGCGCATGCCGCGGGGCGGCGCGCGAGGCCGGGACCGAAGCGGAACTTCTCATAGACATGCAGGGCCCGGAGCTCAGGACAGCTGCGGTCGCGGAGGCTCAGAGCATCCCGGAAGGAGGCCTGCTGGACATATGCGCCCTGCCGCTTCCGGAAGCTGTCGTGAACGGTCTTGAGTCGATGGAAGAGGGGCGGGAAGTGCTTCTCGACGACGGAAAGATACTGCTCAGGACCGAACGACGGGCGCCGGACGGGCCGCTGATGCTGAGAGTCCTGCGCGGAGGCGCGCTCGAAAGCAGAAAGAGCATAGCGGTCCCGGGGTATCACATAAAAGCGCCCGCCATGACTGAAAGGGACAGAGAACAGATAAAGCGGGCGAAGGAATTCGGAGTGACCGCGGTGATGCAGCCTTTCGTGAGAGGAAAAGAAGATCTGACGGAGGTGAGAGCCGCCCTCGATGAGGCGGGCTGCCCCGGCGTGCGCCTTCTGGCAAAGATAGAGAACATGGACGGGATAGAAAAGCTGGATGAACTGATCCCGTGCTGCGACGAGATAGTCATAGCCCGGGGAGACCTCGGCAACGCGATGGAACTGTGGGAACTCCCGGCGGCGCAGAAGAGGATAGCTGCGGCCTGCCGCAGCGCGGGCCGTGACTTCATGGTCGTGACTCAGATGCTGGATTCCATGACTCACCGCAGGGTGCCGACCAGGGCCGAGGTGAGCGATATATTCAACGCCGTGCTCGACGGGGCCGCGTCAGTCATGGTGACAGGCGAAACTGCCGCGGGGGACTTCCCAGTGGACGTGATCAGGTATCTCTGCAGGACCGTGCGCGAAGCCGAGAAGATGAGGCAATGAAGGGAAGGACGAGAAAACGAACATACAGAGCCGTCTACAGACTGCTCGACAGGGTGTCGCCCGTGCCGTTCGACTGCGGCGCGATATGCGGCTCGGTGTGCTGCACCGCGGCGTACGACGACGAGAGCCTCGGGATCATGCTGCTGCCGGGCGAAGAGAAGGTGCACGACAGAAGCGGCGGATGGCTCAGCTGGGAGTCTCTGATCACAAACGAGTATGAATTCCCGGAGTCATGGAAGGGACGGATATGGTTCGTGCGCTGCAAGGCGCCTCCGCACTGCCCGAGGAATCTCAGACCGATACAGTGCAGGACGTTCCCGCTGACTCCGCACCTTGACGAAGACGGGGAGCTCAGCCTCATATTCAACGACTTCGATCTGCCTTACGTATGTCCGATGATCGAAGATGAGACGGAGCTCGATGAGCGTTTCGTCAGAGCTACGATGACGGCGTGGAAGCACCTTATACGGGACCCTCTTATCTACGATCTCGTGTGGAAGGAGTCGCGCGACCGCGATGCGCTGAACATGGATTGCCGGTAAACGGCAGGAGGAACGATTTGACAGACATAGTATTCATCGGAACGGCGATAATGGATTCGATGATCAGGGGCTTTGACCCTGAGCCGGTTTCGTCTGCCGGCTACAGAGCCGAGAGCGCTTATCTCAGCATCGGCGGAGAGGCGGTCAACGGATCGGTCGCCGCAGTCAGGCTCGGGAGCAGAGCCGCGATACTGTGCACTCTCGGAAACGACATGGCGGGAGACATGATAGCATCGCGACTCGGGGAATCCGGCGTGGATACGAGCCGCATAGTAAGATCGGACGAACACCCGACGCCTGTAACGACCATATTCATGGAGCCGGACGGCAACCGCAGATCGATCACCAACGGAGCGCACAGCTACAACTTCCATCCGGAAAGGTACCCGGAGCGCTTTGCCGGCGCGCGGGCGGTGGTGCTGGGCTCGCTCTTCAGGGCGCCGTTCAATGATCCCGACGTGATCAGGGCTGTCGCGGGCAGGGCAAAAGCTGACGGGCAGCTCGTCTTTGCGGATACCAAGCTTCCGAATTTCAGAAAGCTTACTCTCGATGATATTGCCGGCTCGCTTCCGATGATAGACTGCATAAGTCCGAACGAGGATGAGGCCGAATGGTGCACGGGAGAGCAGGAACCCGGTAAGATGGCAGATGTGTTCCTCTCATACGGAGTCCGCAATGTCATAATAAAGCTCGGCGGCAGGGGATGCTTCTTCAAAAACCGGGACGAAGAACTGTACCTGCCGGCGCACAGAGTGGGTGTGGTCGATGCGACCGGAGCAGGAGACAATTTTCTGGCGGGCTTCGTGACCGAGATCCTCCGCGGCAGGAGCAACGGAGAAGCTCTGGCGTTCGCGAACGCGTGCGGGGCCATATGCTCTACGGAGGTCGGCGCATCAGCCGCTCTGAAGGACCGGAAACAGGTGGAGGAGCTGCTGAAAGTCTGTTAAGGACTATCTGAAATCATCCGTCAAATGGGGTATAATCAGTAATAATGACATTCAGAGCTGCCGGCTGCGGCTGTATACTATCGTAATGGACCCTGAATACGCTGCGGCGGTCTCGGCCAAGAAGGACTCGGATCCGAAGCACGCGATCGATCTTCTGTACAAGGAGTACGAGAGCATGTGCCTGAGCGGCACGAGCGCGCTGGACAGGGATGAGATATACCCGCGCTCCTACCAGTGGCGCATGGGAGACAAATACGATCCGGCAAAGGTCGGACTTGTCAGAGAGGCTCTGAGGCAGAACAAACTGATCTCGGATACCGAAGAGTACCAGACATTTCTTGAAGAGTCCAAAAAGAACAAGGTCGAAACCTTCTCCTGGGACTGACCGGGGATGTTTTGCTGAATGATGAAAAGAAGGACGCCCTCATGGATCCGCCGGGTTCCGTGAGGACGTATGGCATTGAGGAGCACAGATGACTGAAGAATTCGAACAGGCAGCGGCGACGGCGGAGATGCCGGCAGATGAGATGACTGAAGCGGAAGAGCAGGCAGTCGGATACGATGTAGAGATCGATCACAACATGGAGTGGGAGGTCGAGACCGAACCTGCCGAACCGGATGTGATCATCGATGCTCCGCGGCATGAAGCAGGGTATGGGCAGCCCGGGCACGGAAGAGCGCAGAGAGTCAGCAGGCAGTACAACAAGCACCTCTTCGTGTGGCTGTTCAATTTCGTGTTCGGGATGTACGGCGCGGACAGGTTCGCCCGCGGGCAGATCGCGCTCGGAGTACTCAAACTGCTGACGTTCGGAGGATTCGGGTTCTGGTATATCGCCGATCTCATCATCGCGATCGTCAGAGCTTATTCCGGCGAACATCTGAACGATGAAAACATATACTTCGATTCGCTCGGAAGATACATATAGAAAGAGGGAACTGAGAGAGGAAGCGGAAAAGATCCGAAGGAGGGACAGGATGTATATCAGCGATATCATGACAGCAGCGCCTGAAGATGAGCGCGGAGCGCTTGAGACGAAGGTGTACCGGGAACTCGACAGACTCGGGATCGGGTATGAGAGAGTCGACAACGATGCGGTCGAGGCGATGGAGGAGTGCGTGGAGATATCCGAAAAGCTCGGAGCCGAGATCAGAAAGACCATCGTCGTCTGCAACAGGCAGAAGACGGAGTTCTATCTGGTCATCCTGCCGGCCGGCAAGAGATTCGATTCCAAGCTCTTTGCGGCGATGATGCGCACGGCCAGAGTATCGTTCGCGTCTCCTGAAGACATGGAGAGGGTCATAGGTCTCACTCCGGGAGAAGCCTCCGTCATGGGAGTGCTGAACGACAGCGAAGGCGCTGTCCGGGTGGTGATAGACAAGGCTGTCGCCGACGCGGAGTGGTTCGCCTGCAATCCGGGCGCCAATACCTCACACCTGAGGTTCAGAACAAAGCAGCTGATAAATAACTTCCTGCCGGCCGAGGGCCACAAGCCTGAGATCATAATGCTCTGAGGCGGATAACGGGAGACATGGAATGATAACGGGAAAACAGAGAAGCGAACTCAAAAAACTGGCACGGGATATAAAGCCGTCGGTCATGATCGGGAAGGACGAAGTCACGCCTTCCGTGATCGCGGCCATAGACGACAGCCTTGAGGCGCACGAGCTTGTGAAGGTGCAGATACAGTCCGGAGCGGTGCTCGATCCGAAGGAGACTGCCAACATGATCGCAGAACAGCTCGGAGCGGATTTCGTGCAGGCGATCGGAAGAAAATTCATCCTGTACAGACAGGCTGCCGATCCGGCAAAAAGGAAGATCAGCGTGTGACTGACTGAAGAGGAACGATAAATGGAAAAGAAAAGCAGAAAAACATCGACCATGTTGATCGCCATCGCAGTGATGCTTTTGCTCTGCATAGCTGCGGCCGCGTATATCGTGAAGATATCGAAAGCCAAGGCTGCGCCTGAACCTGAAGAGGAGATCGCGGCCGATGCGCCTGAACAGGAGGAGGCGGCGCCTGCCGAAGACCCGAAGGCGAAACTGGCGCACATCTATACAAACAGCGGTTCCTCTGAAGATGAGAGATACACGATGCAGGCCTTCGACAGCGCGATAGAGGCGGGAAGCGTCTGCCTTTCGATGCCTGTGGTAGCCTCGTCTGACGGCGTTGCCTATGTTGCGGACGAGGACTATCTGCGTGAAATGACAGGATATGACGGCTACGTGTCCGGCATGACTGACGGACAGCTCTCCGAGGTGAAGACCAAAGGGGGGAACGATATGGTCAGAAGCGGTAAAGGCGGCCGGCGTGGCTGATGTCACCAGTGTGAGCAGCTACTACTTCGGCGTCCTGGAGACCGTCGAGAACGAATTCCCGGACATGACGAAGATATTCCTCAGCGAGAACGAGGTCGATCTTGCCGAAGCGCAGGACCGCGATGTCATCGACGAGATCTCGGTCGACAAAGAGCTCATGACGGAGGAGAACCTTGCGGCAGTCCACGAAAGCGGCAGGAAGTTCGGAGCGTGGACTCTCAACAGTGAAGAGGATATAAGAGCGGCTGTAAAAATGGGCATCGATTCATACTTCACCGACGAAGGAGCTCTTGCGATAAGCATTGAAAAGGGTGAATAGAAATGCCGGAGCAGGCGCGAACAAAGGGAGGCCGGGATGAAAGAGACGAAAATATATGTGGGTCTGAACGATTCCGAATCCCGTGAGCAGATATTCGGGACCGAAAAATACATAAAAATACTCAAGGATGTATGCTTCTCCTACAATACACCGTTCTCTTTCGATGTGGAAGAGGGCGGATACATCCATCAGGACGGAGAGTATACCAGAGAGACGACGCTGGTCCTCACTCTCATCGGCGCTGCCGAAGGGACTGTCGATGAGATCGCGAAGGACCTGTGCGCATTCTTCAATCAGGAATCCGTAATGGTAACGGAGCAGGAGGTAAGCACGCGTTTCATCAGTGAATCCATCTGAAGCGCTTCTGCCGGATGTATTTTTGCGTGCCGATATTGTAAACTTATAAAGCAGCTTTCAGTATAAGAGAGAACGGCATGTATTATTCAGCGATAGGATCGATAGCGATCCTCATACTTCTGATCGAGAATATGGATGTGCTCAGGGGGCGCATCAGCAATGCCGACGCGCCTGTGCGAAAGACGTACAGATGGTTTCTTTATGCTGTCCTGATCTATTACATCACAGATGTGCTCTGGGGCGTGATCGAAAGCCAGAAGATAGCCGGGCTGCTTTTTGCGGATACGACGGTCTATTTTGTCGCGATGGCGGCGGGCCTGCTGCTGTGGACGAAATTCGTGGCCCTGTATCTGGGCGAAGACAGCAGGACAGGATGGATAATGGTATATGCCGGGCGGCTGCTGGCGGGAGCGGTGACCTTGCTGTCTCTTGTCAATATCTTCGTTCCGGTGCTGTTTTCGGTGAGCGAGGACTGCGTATACAAGGCGCTGCCTGCAAGATATGTGATGCTTACCGCGCAGATAGCGCTCCTTCTGGGGCTCTCGGTCAACGCCGTAACGATCATCTTCCGCAGGCAGGTCGCACCCGAAGAAAAAAAGAAATACCGTACCATAGGAGCCTTCGGCTTCATCATGGCGCTGTTTCTTACCATACAGCTCAGCTTCCCGTATCTTCCGGTCTACTCGATAGCATACATGCTCGGAACATGTATGATCCGGACGTTCGTCATCGGAGATGCGATCGCTGAGTCAAAGCGTGAGCTCGATGAAGCCGAAAAGATACTGGAGCTCAATCAGTCGGTGACCGCGCTGATGGACAACCTGCCCGGGATCAGCTTCTCGAAGGATGCGGAGACGGGAGTGTATCTTGCCTGCAACCAGGCTTTCGCCGATCAGGCGCACAGGGACAGCCCCGATGAGGTCATCGGCCTCACCGATCACGATCTGTACGACCCCGATGTCGCGGCCAGGTTCATAGAGGCCGACAAAAGGGCTCTTTCAATGGACGAGCCTTACATTTTCGTCGAGGATATGACCGGCGAAAACGGAGAAACCGTGAAGCTCCAGGCGACAAAGCTCAGATTCGTTGACGCTCATGGAAGGACCTGCGTGCTCGGGATGTGCCAGGATCTGGGCGAGGAGATGAGGCTGCGGCAGGAAGCGGAGCGCGCAGAAGAAGAGCGCATCGCCTATTCGAGGATCAACGCTCTCATCGGAGATTTCCTGTGCCTTTACATAGTGGATCCGGTGAGCGGACAGTACCGCGAATACAGCAAATCAAAGGTTTTCGAGCAGTACTCGCTTCCGGAGAGCGGCGATGACTTTTTCGGCGTCGCTGCGGAGTACGCGCGCAGGTATGTCTATCCGGACGATCAGCACATCTTCCTCACGGCGTTCACCAGGGAGAATGTCATGAAAGAGATCGGCCGCAGCGGCCTGTTCTCGATGGGCTGCCGCTTTGTAATGGACGCCGCGCCGGTGCACACCAGGATCAGGGCGGCCTTCGTCATCGAGAAAGAGGGCATGCGTCTGATAGTCGGCATCAACAACATCGAGGACAGCGTGCGCCAGGAGGAGGAATACGCGAGGTCTCTCGCCCAGGCCCAGAAGAAGGCCAGCATCGACGCTCTCACCGGAGTCAGGAACAGACACGCGTTCCTGGCCGCCGAGGAGGACATAGACTATCAGATAGGAATGATGCGCCCTCCGGACTTCGCGATCTCGGTGCTGGATGTGAACGACCTCAAGAAGGTCAACGATACCGAGGGGCACGCTGCGGGAGACCGCGTGATACGCGAGGCCTGCAAGGTGATCTGCGATATCTTCAGCCACAGCCCGGTGTTCCGCATCGGCGGCGACGAATTCACGGTCATATCGCAGGGGACCGATTACGAACACATAGATGAACTGGTCGGAAAGATAGCGGCGCACAATGAAGAAGCCGCGCAAAACGGCGGAGTAGTACTGGCGTGCGGCATGTCGAAGTTCGATGATGACGGCTCATCAGCCGAGGTGTTCCAGCGCGCCGACCACGCGATGTACGATAACAAGGCCATGCTCAAGGGGGAGACACAGAGACAGTGAAATACCTATACATACTTCTGGTATTCATACCGGTAACCATCATCGGCAAGATCATGGGATTTTCCGATCCGATGCTTTTTGCGTGCAGTTCTCTGGCCATAATCCCTCTCGCGGGCGTCATGGGCAAGAGCACTGATGACATAGCCGGGTACTGCGGACAGAGGGTTGGAGGTCTGCTGAACGCGACCTTCGGGAACGCCACCGAACTTATCATAGCTTTTGTCGCAATGAAGGAGGGGCTGTTCGAAGTCGTGAAGGCTTCACTTGCCGGCTCGGTCATAGGAAACATACTGCTGGTGCTCGGAATGTCGATGCTGGCCGGCGGACTCAAATACAAGACTCAGAAATTCAACAGGGACACGATCAACATCACGGCGAGCATGCTGCTGTTTGCGGTGTTAGGACTGTCGATCCCGGCCATTTTCACTCACGCTCTTCCGGAGCGCAGCCTGACCACTCAGTACGAAGGGCTGAGCGTCATAGTGGCGGTGCTGATGCTGCTGGTATATGCGATGCAGTTCGTGTTCAGCTTTGTGACGCACCGCGCGCTGTTCGAAGAGTCGGTGCCTTCAGGCGAAGAGGCAGAGGAGCACAGAGCGAGCCTGCCTAAGGCGATAGGCCTTCTGGTAGCGGCTACCGTATGCATCGCCGTGCTTTCGGAGATATTCGTGGGAACTGTCGAACCGATGGCCGAAAGCGCCGGCCTTTCAAAGACCTTTGTAGGCATCATACTGGTGCCGATCATCGGAAACGCCGCAGAGCATTCTTCGGCAATAATCATGGCGGTAAAGAACAAGATGAACGCCGCGATCGAGATAGCTCTCGGCTCGAGCCTGCAGATAATACTCTTCGTAGTGCCGGTGCTGACTCTTCTGAGCCTGTTCTTCACTCCGATGAGCATAGTCTTCACGCCGTTCGAGCTGGTATCCGTGACAGGCGCGGTCCTGATCGCGAACAGCGTGGCGGGCGACGGAGAGTCGAACTGGCTGGAGGGATTCCAGCTTATCACCGTATATCTGATCATCGGCGCCGCGTTCTTCTTTGTATAGAAGAGGGCGATGGGCCGCAATCCCCGGCCGGACTGGCAATAGTCACCGCTGTTGTGATATCCTTAATTTATCCGGACGCAGGCTGACAGCTGATCACCGAGGCGTTCAGCCCGGACTGATAATAAAAAATGTTATTGCACGATCTCAGTAATCAATGAGGAGGAAATGAAATGGCAGAATTTATGGACGAACTGAAGGAATCCTTTGAGAAGGGCGCAGAAAAGTTCAAGGAAGACATGGAATTTACAAAAAAGAGCTATGAAGAGCTTGTAGCCGAAGAAAAGGCTGAGAGAGCTGCCGAGAAGATCGAGAGAAAACAGGACCGCGAAGATTTCGTTCAGGGAATGAAGGAATTTGTCGAAAAGAGCGGCGAGTCTCTCGAGGAAGCAGTCGAGATCGCCAAGGGCGAGGACAAGTAAACAGCTTCGAAGCTGAAAATGACAAAACCCGCAACCCTGCTGTCTGCAGGAGCTTGCGGGTTTTTCTTACGCTTCGACAGTCTCGAAGATGTTGTTGTCTGTCTCGTGATATTTCTCGAGCTTCGTCATGATGCCCTTGACGGCCTTTTCCGAATATCTCTTCGCCTCTTCTTTGCTGAATGTGTTTATGAAGCACTGTTCTTTCGTAGACATCGAAGCGACGTATCCGGTCTCACCGCTGTACTTGTTGGTCCATTTCAATACAACCATTTCCCTTCTCCTTTCTTTTTTAAACAACGTTGCGATTGTAACGCTATCAGAAGAGAATGTCAAATATACACATTACATCGGACCGGTGGTATCATAAAGGTGCGCAGCTGTCCAGAGGATCTACTGCATCGGGAAGCCTGCCGGAGCGACAAAGGCGGCCCTGCTGCCCAGCTCCGTATCACCGGGGGCAGGCGAAGGCGCTGTCACATCCTATAAAAATTAATGGCTTACATGGGCCTGAAGGACATGGGAGTGTGCGCTCTTGCCGGTGAAGAATGCAAGTCCGAAGAAAAACTCGCAGAGATCAGAAAGTTTGCGCAGAGCCTGTAACAGATGCCGG
>CADBFL010000135.1 GCA_902793875.1 uncultured Eubacteriales bacterium
AGAAGACGAAAAGAACATGAACCGCCTTATAAGCGAGGCGATGAAAGAAGAGACCTACAGCGTGGACAGCTGCTTTGACGGGCCGGAGGCGGTCGACTACGCCCTCGCCGCCGATTATGACGTGATCATACTCGATGTGAACATGCCGGGAATGGACGGCTTCGAGGTGGTCGAAAGGCTGAGAAATGAAGGCTGCGTTTCGCCGGTGCTCTTTCTCACCGCGAGGGACAGCGTCGCCGACAAGGTCACCGGACTCGGCGCGGGCGGGGATTATTATCTGACCAAGCCGTTCAGCTTCGACGAGCTTCGCGCTGTGGTGAAGGTCATGGCCAGAAAGTACACGGGCAACAGGACCAACGAATATACCATCGGCGATCTTACAGTGGATACATCGGCCAGGACGGCCGTGCGCGCGGGGAAGGCCATAGATCTAACTTCGAAGGAGTTCGCCCTGCTCGAGTACATGATACGCAACCGCGGAGTCGTGCTCTCGCGCGAGATGATAGAAGATAATCTGTGGAACTTCGATTACGAGGGCGGAACGAACGTTGTCGATGTGTATATCGGATATCTGCGGCGCAAGATAGACAAGGGCTTTGACAAAAAGCTGATCCACACTGTGTGGGGGACCGGCTGGGTCCTCAGAGAGGAAGAATAGATGTCTGCAAAGGTAAGACTGGCCCTGTGGGTCACATTCATGGTGCTGCTGGTATCCGTCATGGTGCTCGTTTTCGTGCTTGTCATCAACAGGCACAGCCTGCCCGAGGATCCGGCAGAGTACCTCGTCGATTTTGTCACGGACAACGCGAACGAGGTCGAGTTCGACAGGGGCCGCTTCGAATGGGACGATCTTTCCCTGTACAGAAGAGGAGCGTACTGCGCTTATTACGATGCCGACGGCAATCTTCTGCGTGCGGCGTTCAAGGAGGACATGGACTTTTCGGACATCCCCTTTAAGGCCAATGTCATCAGGACAGCGGAATCCGGCGGCAGAGAGTTCTACATTTATGATCACTACGTCGACATGGACATGTACGGGATGTGGATCAGGGGAGCCATACTGACAGACAGCCACTTCGGCATCACTGACGTCATACTCCGGCTCACTGTGATGATACTCCCGATCATACTCATAGTTACATTCCTCGGAGCCCTGTGGATATCCTCCATCACCTTCAGGCCGATAGAAAAGATAGTCGATACGGCCAACTCCATCAGTGATGCGGACGACCTGTCCGGAAGGATAGCCCTGAAGAGGGGACCTAAAGAGATGAAGCAGCTGGCCGGAGCCTTCGACAGGATGTTCGAGAGGCTCGAGAAGCTTTTCGACGCCGAGCGGCAGTTCACGTCGGACGCGTCCCACGAGCTGAGGACGCCTACGGCAGTCATACTCGCCGAGTGCGATCACGCGAAGCGGAAGGACCGCACGCTGAAGGAATACCGCGAATCCATCGGGCACATAGAGGAGCAGGGACACCGCATGTCCGCTCTCATAGATGAGCTTCTCGGCATCACCAGACTGCAGCAGGGGACGGAAAAGTATCCGCTGAGCAAAGGGGACCTGAGCGAATTCGTGAGCGTGACAGCCGAGGGCTTCGTTCCGCAGGATGACAGGGGCATCAGTTTCGAAACGGATATCGAAAGCGGCATCTGCTGCAGCTTCAACGCCTCGCTCATATCACGCGCCGTATATAACCTTTTGCAGAACGCATACAAATACGGGAAAGAAGGGGGATCTGTCAGACTGTCGCTGAAGCGCGAGGACGGGATGGCGGCGCTGAGCGTTGAAGACGACGGCATCGGCATATCTCCGGAGGATCAGGAGAAGATATGGCAGAGGTTCTGGCAGGCCGATCCATCGCGGAGCGAAGGGGGAAGCAGCGGACTCGGACTTGCGATGGTCAGGGAAATAGCTGCCCTCCACGGAGGCGATGTTTCCGTGAAGAGCGCTCCGGGAGAGGGCAGCACATTCACGCTGAGGATACCCGCTATTTCATCTTAGTGATCGCGGCTCCCATGCCGGAGATGTCTCCGATGAGTATCGTGCCGGCGAGTCTGCCGTGATCGTAATAGTACTTCGAATATGTCTTTTTCACATCGTCTTTTATCTGCTCGGACCTGAACTTTCTGTCAGGATCCTTTCCGTTGGTGCCGAGCGCGAAGACGCTGGTGTTCATGGCCTCGATCACAAGCGAGCTGCCGATGGACCTATACCTTATCTCTTCGCCCGCGGCATTGGCTCCTGCCACGCGGCCCGTCTCGACCGCCTGGGCCCAGAATGCCTGAGGCTGACCGTCCACGCTGCAGCAGTCGCCTGCCGTGAACACATCGGGGATGTTCGTCCTCATGTGATCGTCGGCGAGCACCCACTTATCCACTGCTATCCCGCTCTCTTCGGCGACTCTGGTGTGAGGCCTCATGCCGGTAGACATTATAACGAGCTGAGCCTCATATTCGGTCCCGTCATCGAGAACGACGGAGTTTTCGGTGATCTCAGCGATCTTCACGCCCGTGACCACATCCACTCCCGCCTCGATGCAAAGCTCCTTCAGCATCTCCGATGCGGCATCGTCGAGCTGCCTCGGAAGAAGTCCCGGAGCTGTCTCGAGAACGGTCACTTCGAGGCCTCCCTCCTTGAGGCCCCACGCCCCCTCAAGGCCCATGACGCCGCCGCCTATGCAGACGGCTTTTGAAGCTTTGCGGTCAGCTATTATGCGCCTGACCTTTTCGGTGTCCGCGATGCTTCTGACCGAAACGACATGATCCAGGTCCGCGCCCTTTATCGGAGGCACGAAGCAGTAAGCGCCGAGCGCGTATATCAGCTTGTCGTACTTCATCTGTCCGCTGCTGCCGTCCGCATTGCGGATACTGACAGTCTTTGCGCCGGTGTCGACTCCGAGGACTTCAGTGCCGGCAGCGAAATTTATCCTGTTTTCTTCGTACCAGCCGGGGCCCTCGATGACGAGCCCGTTATAGTTGTCGCCGAAGTCTCTGACTATGCCTTTTGTGAGCATCGGCCGGTTGTACGGCAGATGGGACTCCTGCGTAACTATGGTGACGGTCGCGGTCTGATTGCGCTCCCTGACGGCTTCGGCAGCGCTTTTGGCTGCCGGGCCTCCGCCGATGATCACGAAGAGCTCTTCGGTGTCCTTTCTGAAATCCGTCCCCTTCTTTTCTGCAGGGATGAAATTCTCGGGACCGACGCCGCATACCGGACAGGCCACGGCGCCCTCCTCGAATTCCGCTCCGCAAACGAGGCACTTGACCATGTTCCCGCTGCCTCCGGACGATGCCGGCTGCATCCTCGACGCTATATCTTCGGCAGTGGCCGGCTCAAAGTATTCGGGACCGACGCTGCATACCGGGCAGGTATCGGCGCCCTCTTCGAACACGGCTCCGCAGAAGGTGCACTTTACCATTCCAACAGGCTCAAAACATTCGGAGCTGACTCCGCATACAGGGCATTCCTCCGTCCCCTCAGGCAGGTAAGCTCCGCATATGGTACATCTTACTTTAGCCATGATTTCCCTCCATGTTCACTTTTCTGCAGTTCCACACTGAAGATATTATCGCATGGAACTGATCTTCATATGTGATATATTTATGATGTTGGCGACATCGGATCCGGGGCATGCGACCATGCCGATAATATAAAAAGGAGCGGTTATGGGCATAGAAGTAAAAACTGTGAAAACGGACGCTTTTTCGATGGACTGGTTCAGCTTCGGAAAGGGAGAAAGGGCCATGGTGATACTGCCGGGCCTCAGCGTCCAGAGCGTCATGGGCCTCGCGGGTCTTGTCGCCGAAGCATATAAAATGTTTGCGGGTGACCATACGGTCTATATGTTCGACCGCAGAAAGGACCTGCCTGCTTCCTACCCGATAAAGGAGATGGCGGAGGATACAGCAGAGGCGATGCGTTCGCTCGGGATCAGGGACGCGGATCTTTTCGGCGCGTCACAGGGCGGCATGATCGCCATGCAGATCGCGATCGATGACCCGGATCTCGTTCATAAGCTCGTGCTTTGCTCCACATCTTCCGCTGTGGAGGAAAAGCAGTACGGAGCCATAGGCAGATGGGTCGATCTTGCGAAGGCCGGAGACAGGGAAGGGCTTTACATGGCGTTCGGAGAGGCTGTATACCCGGAGGATGTGTTCGAAAAATCAAAGAAAGCGCTCAGCGATGCGGCGAAGACGGTGACCGGTGAAGACCTCGAACGTTTCGTGATCCTTGCGGACATGAAGGGCTTCGATGTGACTGATGATCTTAAGAAGATACAGTGCCCGGCGCTGGTGCTGGGTTCCATGGACGATCAGGTCCTCGGATATGAGGCGTCTTTCCGCATAGCGGAGAATCTGGGCAGAAAAAAAGGCCTTGTCCTGCACATGTATGACGGCTACGGACATGCGGCCTATGACCTGGCTCCGGACTATAAGGAGCAGGTGCTGAAGTTCCTTTCGGATCCGGAAGACTGACTCCGGATGAATGACCGGGACGGATGATCAGGACCCGGGCGGCTGCCACGCGCAGCATACAGGCGTGGCGCTGATCCCGTCCAGCTCGAAGCCTTCGAGCCACGGGCGTCTTTCGTAACGTATGCCCGGCTCATCATCAAGAATAACGCCGCTGAGAGGGATGTATACCTTCCCGACCGGCGACTCGGCGCACATGTGGGTGCCTTCAAACTCGGACCCGTCTCCGTCGGTAAAACTTACCGACACCCCCTCGCGGGAGGGAGTGCATCAGGTCTTGCTGCTGTCTGTCAGCAGGACGATGTCGGAGTATCCGAGTTTTTTCATGTATTCCATGGCTGCATCGTTGAGTCTGATGATCATGCTCATGGGAAAGGAGCATACACATGGGCAATAAAAAGTTCGACTGCGTCGTGATCGGAGCGGGCCTTGCCGGCATGTCGGCAGCTGTCACGGTCGCGAAGGCAGGAAAGAAAGTTCTTCTGCTCGATCAGCACAACCTGCCGGGCGGATGCGCGTCCTCGTTCGTCAGAGGCCGCTTCGAATTCGACGCTTCGCTCCATGAATTCTGCGGTCTCGGCAAGCCGGGCGAATGGGCGCTTCCGGGCAGGATCATGATGGAGGACCACGGCCTGGATATCAAGTGGCTGTGGATCCCCGAGATGTACAGGGCCATAGGGACCACGAGGAGCGGCAGGCATTTCGATGTGACCCTTCCGACGGGCGTCGATAACGTCATAGAAAAAATGGAGGAGATAGTCCCCGGAAGCCGCGAACCCATGAAGATATTCATGTCGCTCGCGAAGGAGTGCGTCGATGCCAACGACTATTTCTCGGCGCATATGTCCGAGGTGAAGAAGGACGGCTATCTCAAAACGGATGCCCTGTACTTCATGAAGAATTTCCCGAATTTCCTCAAGGTGGCCGAGCGCCCGTTCAACGAGGTCATGCGAAACATCGGCATGCCTGAGGATGCGATCGATATCCTCAATGTGTACTGGACGTATATCGGCGCGGATTATTCGAAGATGAGCTTCGTGCATCAGGCGTGGATGTTCTACATGTATGCCAGATACGAGCCTTCGATCACCCGCGACAACGCTCACGGCATGACGATGGCCGTAATCGAGCGCTTCAGGGAACTGGGAGGAGAGCTCTGGCTCAACACGAGGGCCCATAAGGTATGCGCCGACAGGGACGGCAATGTCACCGGCGTGCTGACAGATGCCGGCATGGTCGAGACGAATTACGTGCTCGCCAACGTCAATCCCGAGATCGCATATAACAGGCTTCTCGACGATAACTTCAAAATACCGGAGCGCGAACTCAAAAGGGTCAGCGCCGAAAAGCACGGCGTCCGCTTCTTCAACGCCTACGTTGCCTGCAACAAGAGCGTAGAAGAGCTCGGCATAAAGGATTACACCATATTCATGCCGGGCTCCTTCGACAACGCGAAGAACGTGAAGGACTCAAAGTCCTACGAGGACAACACGCACAGCGTAGTCGTCATCTATAACGTCGTGAACCCGGACGCTTCGCCGGCGGGCACGACCGTGATGACTTTCACCATCTGTTATACGGAGGATGTCTGGGGCGACTTCACCCAGAGGGAATATGTCCACAGGAAGCAGGAACTGTTTCAGAAAGTCATGGACAATTTCGAGAAGGATACAGGCATCGTGATCCACGACTGCATCGAAGAGATCGAACTCGCGACGCCGTGGACATTCGCTCACTTCCTGAACACGCCTGAAGGCACGACATACGGCTACATGGTCGACGAGTGGGATACCATGCTGTCGAGGCTGATGGCGATCAGAAAAGACCAGCCGATCAGAGGCTTCAAAACTGTCGGAGCCGCCGGAGCAAGAGGCGACGGTTACAACATGACCTACACGAACGGCAACGACATGGGCAAGATCATTCTGGAAGAAATGGAGGGCAAGTGAGATGTCAAAGGTAAGACTCAAAAATTACGGTTTGAAAGATATCATATATTTCACGAACAAGCCGAAAGAACGCGAGAAAAGGATCCAGGAGACCGCCCCTGAAAGATCGGGAGCTATGTTCAAATGCAATATAAAGGCTGCCGAGCGCCATCCGGATGAGCAGATCTTCGTGATAGAGAGCGTAACCGACCGCGGCAAAGGCGTAAAGACGTACAGACTCAGAAAAAAGAACGGCACGAACCCGGCGTTCTTCCGCGCGGGCCAGTATGTGGTGATACGTCAGGAGATAGAAGGGAAGCTTATCGCCAGGCCGGTCTCGATCAGTTCGGGCCCTGCAGAGACGCTTGAGGGCTACATCGATGTGACGGTCAAGGAGGTCGAAAACGGATTCCTTTCGAAGTACATAATTGAGAACTGGAAGGCAGGAGATGAGGTGAAGACCTCAGGGCCTCAGGGCCTCTTCTACTATGAGTTCTTCAGGGACGAGAACCACGTGATCGCCTGCTCCGGAGGATCGGGCATCACGCCGATACTTTCGATGGCGAGGGCGATCGCGAGCGGCGATGAGGACTTCAGACTGACCGTGCTCTACGGCTCGAAGACGAAAAAGGACATCCTTTTCGCGGAGGAATTCGATGAGGTCATGAGGGCGACTGACAAAGTGAAGCTCGTCAATGTGCTCTCAGACAGCAGGGCAAAGGGCTGCGAGCACGGCTTCATAACAGCCGAACTGATAAAGAAATACGCGGGCGATGAAAAGTTCTCGCTCTTCGCATCGGGCCCTCAGGCGATGTATGAGTTCCTCGATGCCGAGGCGGAAAAGCTGGGGCTTGACCTGAAGCACTACAGAAAGGAGATCTTCGGGTCCATAAAAGAGCCGTGGACGCTCCCGGGATACCCTGCAGAGGCGAAGGACAAGGTGTTCAGCCTGAAGGTGAAGATGTGCGGCGACGAATACGATATCCCGTGCAATGCGAACGAGAACATGATGGTCGCTCTTGAACGGGCAGGCATCGCGGGACCGAACCGCTGCCGCGGAGGGGTCTGCGGCTGGTGCAGGAGCAGGCTCGTCGAGGGAGATGTGTTCATACCTGAGATCACTGACGGGCGACGCATGGCGGATAAGGAATACGGATACATCCATCCGTGCGCCGCGTTCGCTCTGTCCGACGCTGTGATAGAGATGCCGAACAGAAAATAGAACTATTTTTTGCAGTTTGCGCAGACCGAAGGAGCGGCGGCGCAGCCTCCGAGGCCGGTCTCTCTGAGAGCTTCGGGCATGCTGCGTCCGACGTCGTATACTATGGCTATCATCTCGTCGAGAGGGACGGCGAACGGGATGTCCGCAAGAGCGATCTCCGCTGCCGTATATGCGCCGGCAACACCGACAGTGTTTCTTGTCTGGCACGGGACCTCGACAAGACCGCGCACGGGGTCGCATACAAGGCCGAGAAGACTCGAAAGGGCGATGGATGCTGCGTGGCAGCACTGCTCGGGCGTTCCGCCGAGCAGCTCCGTTACAGCGGAGGCCGCCATCGCCGATGCAGACCCGACCTCGGCCTGACATCCCGCTTCGGCGCCGGACACTGATCCGTTCCTGGTTATGATATATCCGATCGCAGACGCGTTTATCAGAGCCATCCTGAGCGCGTCCATGCTGATGTCTTTGTCATCGAACAGAGCCATGAGGGCTGCCGGCAGTACGCCTGCCGCGCCTGCCGTCGGGGCTGCGACTATGACGCCCATGCTCGCGTTCGTTTCGGCGACGGCAAGGGCGTAGATCACTGCCTTGTGAAGGGATCTGCCCAGAACACATTTATCTCTGGGCAGATCGCGCAGCCTGTGTGCTTCTCCGCCGATCATCCCGCCCATCGAAGGCACCGGCTCCTCGCCGGCGCGCTTGGTAGCGCCGTCCATCACGCGCAGACATGAGTCGACGCGCTCCATGACAGACTGCCACGACACCTTTCCGAGTTCCATTTCCCTCTGGATCATGAGTTCCGAGATGCTCATTCCGTACTCAGAACAGAGGGCCAGCATTTCCGCAGTATTCCTGAAATCATATTTTGCCATCGATCACGCCCTCCTACAGTTGTATCACATCCACGCTGTT
>CADBFL010000136.1 GCA_902793875.1 uncultured Eubacteriales bacterium
CATCGATTGGTTCATGATAACGTTGCAACGATTAAAAAAACGTTGCATATTGTATTTGCAGACTGTGCGCATTGTTGCCAAATTAGCTCCGCTATACATTGCGTATTATCGGAGTTTAGTCTATAATATACATTGCGTATTGTAGCGGCGAAAAAACAGGACTTTCTCAAACCGAGGTTTTATTATGAAAATCAAGCGCAAATTGTATAGTGAACTGGTAAACTGGAAAAATGAGACTCAGGGCAGGAGGGCTCTGATGATTGAAGGGGCCAGGCGTGTAGGCAAATCTACTATAGCAGAAAAATTTGCACGTGATGAATACAAATCATATATACTCATTGATTTCAATATAGCCAGTAAAAGGGTCAAAGACAATTTTGACAATCTGAATGAGCTTGATGTTTTCTTTCAGAATCTGTCTCTGGAATACAATACCAGGCTGTATTCAAGAGAATCACTGATTATATTCGATGAGATCCAGAAGTTCCCGAAAGCAAGAGAATCTGTTAAGTATCTTGTTGCAGATGGGAGATATGATTATCTTGAAACCGGTTCTCTTATATCTATCCATGAAAATGTTGACGGGATCACAATTCCTTCTGAGGAAAGAAAACTACGGATGTATCCGGCGGATTTTGAAGAATTCATGTGGGCTGCCGGGGAATACCTGATGCTGGATTATATAAAAGATTGTGCTGAGAAGCAGATGCCGCTTGAACAGAAGATGCATGCTAAAGCCATGCGTTTGTTCCGCGAGTATCTTCTGGTCGGCGGAATGCCTCAAAGTATAGTTGCCTATTTTGAGGGAGGAAGGGATTTCTATGCCAGCGATATCGAAAAAAGAGATATTCTGGATCTATACCGCGATGACATAAAAAAGGCATCCAGAAGATACAATTCCCGTGTGTCAGCTCTGTTCGAGCAAATACCCGGATATCTGTCAACGCATGAGAAGAAGGTAGTACTGAGGCAGATAGAAGAGGGCGGAACTTTCAGTCAGTACGATGAACCCCTGTTTTGGCTTGATGATTCTATGATCTGCAACCTTTGCTATAAATGCTCTGATCCTAATGTGGGTCTGGCGCTGAATAAAGTAGACTCAGCGGTGAAGTGCTACATGGGTGATACCGGACTGCTTGTGAGTTTAGCTTTCAATGAAAACGAAATATCAGATCAACAACTATATAAGGCGATCATGAACGGCAAACTGGCTCTTAATGAAGGAATGCTGTTTGAGAATATGATTGCTCAAATGATAACCGCTGCAGGGAAGAAACTGTACTTCTATACAAGATATAACGAAGAAAAGCATCGTAACGATATAGAAATTGATTTCATCCTGTCGAACGAAAGCAGAACCAGTTATAAGATATTTCCTGTTGAGGTCAAATCGTCAAAAAACTATACCAACATCTCTCTGGATGAATTCAGAAATGTTTTCGGGAAAAGGATAGCAGAATCATATATTGTTCATCCCAAAAGTTTTTCCAGAGAAGATAAACTGATTAAATATCCTGCTTATATGTTTCCATTTATCATCTAAAGAAAAATAGCACAAAAGTTCCCGAAGGTGTATCTGGAGTTCCCCCTCCTCGGTACGCCTTCTTTTGATCTTCTCGTCGGCTACGAGAACACCCTCAGAAAGGAGGGCCTCATCGCGGATGCGGATTATCAGTTCGATCTGCTGTCAGACGGAAGTGTAAGAGATATGATCGAGCCATCGATACACGCAATCGGAGACAGGGCTCTCCGGTTTTTTTATGCCCCGGGAAACCGGGCCGGGTTCTTTTGGCGAGGAGGTAAAATAAGGTGATATAATTGAGGCGGATCCGGAAATGAGAAAATGCCTGATCAGCGAAAGCAGCGAGGGAGGGACGAGAAGATGAGAATGAAAATGAAAGTGATCACAGCGCTTGCCCTGATCCTCTGCGGATGCGGCGGGCAGGCAGAGAAGAAGGGGACGGATGCTGTCATCGCTGACGGCCTTGCGAAGATCGAGACAGAAGGGGATTCCGGTCTGCCCGGCAACTTCTTCCTGTCGTTCGTGTACAGCCGGAACCTGATCATGCTGGACGGCAAGGGGAACATAGTCTGGTCAAAACATGAGGAGCAGCCGTCAAAGGACGTGACTACCGGCTGGTGGGATTTCAAGAAGCACGAGGTGGACGGCAAGACCTACTACAGCTATCATGACCAGAATTATCAGATGGATAATTACGGCCTGCTGGGATACGCCCCGGGCGAGAGGGTGATCATGGATGATGATTTCAACGAGATCAAACGGATCACGATGGAGGCCTCGGATGTCACGGAAAAAGGTCAGGGCGCCGACGGCCATGATTTTCTGATGATCGATCCGGACCACTATATCCTTTCCTGCTACATAAAGGAAAACGTGAAGAACATCCCGGGCTATCCGGACGGATCCAACGTGATCTATTCTTACCTTCAGGAGGTGCAGAACGGAGAGGTCGTCTGGGAGTGGAAGAGCATCGACTATCCTGAACTGTACGATCTTGTCATGACTGAAGCTACGCCGACGGCCGACGATTTCGCCAATGAGCAGACGGACGCGCCGGACATAGTGCACTTCAACGCCATGAGGCTGGATGACGAGGGGAATCTGATCTGCTCCTTCCGGCACCTTGACACGATACTGTGTCTGGACCGGACGAAGTCAGAAGACCAGATCAAATGGAAGCTCTCCGGCAAAGGCGACGAATTCGGGCTGACAGAACTGCAGAAAACGTCCGGCCAGCACTACGTGACAGTGGACGGCAATGAGATCATGGTGTTTGACAACAACAACAGAGATCAGCAGACTGAGATCCGCGCATATGTGCTGGACACGGAAAAGAAGAAAGCGGAGCTGGTCAGATCCTTCGGATTCAGCAACAAGTTCTCTCAGGCGTGCGGCTCCGTGCAGAAGGCAGACGACAGCCGCTATGTGATCGGCTGGGGCTGGGCGACCACAGACGACGAATGCATGTCCGTGTACGATTTCTCCACCGGAGAGAAGCTGATGAGCGTGAGGCTGGGAGATCCGCAGAACATAACATACCGCTGCGCATACTATGATTGAACGCCGGCCTGAACAGATCAGGAGCTGCGCGACAAAGTCCGGAAAAGGCTGAGTGAAAAATGAGGTTATTGTGACTGTCTGATATGAGCATTATAATGGATTCATCGATCATGAAAGTATAAGTCGCGGGGGAAAGGGAGACTTCATGGACCTGATAAAAGATGAAAAAGACAAACGCATAGAAGAACAGGCCGCAACGATCCGTCTTCTTACCGATCTTACAAAGGCGGGAAGCTGGGTCATCAATTATGCGCCGGACGGATCTGTGGCGTCTGTGCAGTGGGGAGACGGCTTTCGCAGGCTGATGGGATACAGCGACCGGAGTGATTTTCCCGATGAGATCGGATCGTTCGTGAATGGTGTTTACCCGGAAGACAGGGACGCTCTCTTCAGTGATCTGAATGCCGATGCTTATGATGAAAAAATCATGAGCACAAAGGGCCATGATTTCCGCTTCTGCAGAAAGGACGGATCGGTCCGGTGGTACCGCAGCATGGGCGTGCTGTCCCGGGACCCTGAAGGAAGACCGGTGCAGTACAGAGGCGTGACGATAGACATAACCCGGCAGAAGGAACATGATGCTCTGTACGCTGCATTGCAGAACGAAGCTGCATCGCTCGATACCATCCATGAAATGCTCGGATCAGGCAAGTGGACGATGGATTTTGATGAAAACGGCGAGATGATCCGGGTCAACTGGAGCGACGAATTCCGGAGAATGCTCGGGTACCGCAGCACGGAAGATTTTCCCGACGTGCTGGGATCCTGGTCCGACCTGCTGCATCCCGATGACAAAGAACGCGTGCTGAAAGAGTACAACGAAACTATCTCCGACTATACAGGACAGAAGAAATATGACGTGGAATACCGTCTGCTGACAAAAGACAGAGGATACCGCTGGTATCGGGCTGTCGGCAAACCGACGCGCCGTCCTGACGGTTCTCCTGTCACCTATGTCGGCGTATTCATAGACATCACGGAACAAAAGGAGTCCGCGAAGAATCTCTCTGCGGCCAGAAGGATGGCAGATATCGATTCTCTGACAGGCGTAAAAAACAAAAACGCATTCAGTCAGTGGGAGAGCAGGATCAATACTGCGATCGAGAAAGGAGAGCAGGAGCCTTTCGCGGTAGTAGTCTGCGATATCAACGATCTGAAAAAAGTAAACGATCTGTACGGCCATAAGGAAGGCGATGACTGCATCAGGGAAGCCTGCAGAAAGATCTGCGCCGTCTTCGATCACAGTCCGGTTTTCCGGGTCGGAGGAGATGAATTCGTCGTCATACTTTCCGGAGAAGATTATTATGCCCGGCACGAACTGATGGATCAGATCAACCTGATCCCGACAGACCACTCGAAGATCAGGCTGGGAGAGACCGTGTCCGCCGGCATGACGGAATACGACAGGAACAGGCATCGCTCTCTTCTGAATGTTGCCGAGGACGCCGACAAGACCATGTACGCGAGAAAGCAGTATCTGAAAGAGACCACGCTGAAAAAAGATGACGGAACGGGCGGCGAGGCGGAATCGGACTACATTCCGGCGATCCACGCCCGGAGACGCATCCTGATCGTCGATGATGTCGAAATGAACCGTGAGATCATGGGTGACCTTCTCGAAGAGGATTATGACATCTCCTATGCCTCGGATGGAGTCGAGGCCCTGGAGAAACTGCGGATCCACAAAGAAAAGACGGATCTCGTTCTTCTTGACCTGATGATGCCGAACATGGGCGGCCGTGAGGTGATCGCCCGGATGCAGACCGATGAGGAGCTTATGTCCATCCCGGTGATCATCCTGACGTCTGATAAGGATGCGGAACTTGACTGCCTCAGGATCGGCGCAATGGATTTCATCGCGAAGCCGTTTCCGGATATTGAGATCGTCAAGGCGCGTATCTCCAAATGCATTGAACTGTCTGAAGACCGCGAGCTGATCCATTACACTGAGCGGGATAAATTTACAGGACTTCTGAATAAGGATTATTTCTTCCGGTATGTCAGCAGGCTTGATCATCTGTACAAAGAGACCGTCCTGGACGCAGTCTGCTGTGACGTGAACAGGTTCCACTCCGTCAACAGACAGTACGGGCGGCAGTTTGGCGATAAGGTGCTGCGCAGCATAGGCGCGGGCATGAAAAAACTCGCGCGTGAGACCGGCGGCATCAGCTGCAGAGAAAAAGACGACACATTCCTGTTATACTGCCCGCATCAGAATGACTATGAGCAGCTGATCAGCAGATTCCTGTCCGATGTGTTTTCTGAAGAAGAGTTCGCGGATAGATTCAGCATCAGATTCGGTGTTTATACAGATGCCCGGCAAACGGAGGATATTGAAGAGCGGTTTGAATTCGCTAAGATCGCGGCCAACAGAGTGAAGAACGATCCGGAAAGAAACTGCGGCTTCTATTATTAGGTCTGAAAAAAACACGGAGCGGGATTCCCCGCCTGTATGCGAGGGCGAAGGGAGAGGCGGCCCGCACGGGTGACAGGAGGGTTTATGAATAAGATGAAAAGGAGCACGGCGGCGCTGACGGCGCTTGTCATGATCATCTGCACGCTGGCATCATGCGGACAGTCCGGAAATGCCGGCAATAATGGTGAAAAGAAAGCGGACGGGGGCTATACGATCGACAACATCAGGGACTGCGTCATAGGGCTCGATGAGAAGATGGAGCTCGGAAACGGCAGCAAAATGGCCGTCACGAACTTCGACAACGCGGCGACCACGCCTGCGCTTCAGCCGGTCGCTGACGAGGTGAACGAAGAGCTCAAAAAGTACGGCTCCATCGGAAGAGGGACTTCTCCGAAGTCGACCCATTCGACAGAGGTCTATAACGAAACAAAGGAAAAGGTCATAGACTTCGTGGGGGCTGATCATGAGAAGTACACCGTCTTTTACGTAAACAACACCACAGACGGCCTAAACAAGCTCGCGTCCGCCATGATAGAGGACAAGAGCGATCTCGTGCTCACTACGCGCATAGAGCATCACTCGAACGATCTGCCGTGGCGTGAGCTTGGCACTGTGATCTATGCCGAAGTGGACGATCAGGGACGCGTCATCTACGATGAGATCGAAAAACAGCTTCAGAACAACAAGGTCAAATTTGTCTCCGTGACGGCGGCCTCGAACGTGACCGGATATGTGACGGATGTGCACAGGGTCGCGAAGCTCGCGCATAAGTACGGAGCGAAGATCATCGTCGACGGGGCGCAGATCGTAGCTCACAGGAAGTTCTCGATGCTCGGCGAAGACGGTCCTGATGACGATATAGACTTCTTCGTGTTCTCAGCCCACAAGATGTACTCGCCGTACGGCGGCGGCGCGGTGGTCGGCCTGACAGACGATCTGATGGGCCACATGCCGAAGTTCTACGGCGGCGGCACGATCCGCATCGTGGGAGACGACTGGGTCGAATACGCAGATCCTCCGAAGAGCTATGAGGCGGGCTCGCCGAACTATCCGGGCATCGTCGGGTTGGGCAAGGCCATAGATGTTCTGGAGGAGATCGGCTTCGATAACATAGAGGCGCATGAGAAGGCTCTCAACCGGAAGCTTGTGGACGGCCTGCTCAAGATCGACAACTCGATAGTCTACGGAGACACGGAGGAGACATCAATTCGCAGCTTGTGGCGGAGCAGCTGGCTGATGAATACGGCATCGCCACCAGACGCGGAGCCTTCTGCGCCAACCCGTATGTGTGGAGACTCTACGGACTGTCGGACGAGGAGGTAAGAGGCTACTCCGAATGCTCCGACATGAACACACCGGGCATGATACGCGTCAGCTTCGGCATCTACAACACGGAGGAGGAAGTGGATTATCTGCTCAGGGTCCTTCCTGATGCGATAAAGAAGGCGAAGAATACGGAAAGCGCGAAACTGGGGCTTGCGCATCCCGAGGTCTGACAGACGGGGCTACTGTAATATACTATAGAAAAATGGAACAGCCGGCAGCGATGAGGAAACAGAAAATGAAGAACGTTTACGGCAGAAATGTGTTCGTGACCGGAGCGTCATCCGGGATAGGCCGGGCCTGCGCGCTCATGTTTGCAGA
>CADBFL010000137.1 GCA_902793875.1 uncultured Eubacteriales bacterium
ACCATCATCACAAGCGACAGCCCCGATCCGAGGTACCAGTTCGAGTTGACGGTGAACTCCTGCTCGATGATGTTTCCGATCAGGTTGATCTTGCCTCCGCCGAGCATGTTCGAGATAACGAATGTCGTAAGAGCCGGTATGAAGACCATCGTGACGCCGCTCACGATGCCGGGCACCGAGAGAGGAAGTATGACCTTCGAATAGACCATGCTCTTCTTTGCTCCGAGGTCGTACGCCGCCTCGATGAGGTGGCTGTCGATCCTGGAGACCGTGTTGTATATCGGGAGTATCATGAACGGCAGAAAGTCGTAGACCATGCCGAGCACTATCGCCCCCGGAGTGTTCATGAGCTCCTGCCTCGGCAGGCCGAAGGCTGCGATGACGGCGTTGATGACGCCCTGTCTTTCGAGAAGCACCTGCCACGCCATCGTTCTGAGCAGGAAGTTCATCCACATCGGAAGTATGATCACGAAGATGAGAAATCCCTGCTTCCCGTATTTGCTCTCCCTTAAGATCATCGCCATCGGAAAAGCGATGATCAGGCATATGGCAGTGCTTATAAGGGCAAGCAGAAGAGACAGCAGAAGGGCCTGCATGTGATCGTGCCGGAATATCGCAAGCACGTTGTCGAAGGTGAAGCCTCCCTCTCTGCTCGTAAAGCCGTAATACGCGATCGAAGCGAGCGGGATGACCGTGCCCGCTATGATCCATATGATGAACGGTATGCTGTATTCTTTTTTCGCTATGAGACTGCTTCTCATCTATATGTCGAGTTCTATCGATTTCTCAGCTTCGCTCTTAGGTTTGTGCATTATCTGTATGTTTTCGGGATCGACCTTCATGCCGATCTTTTCGCCGACATCGTGCTGGTCGTAGTTCTGGAGCAGCCATTCGACCTTTCCGTGCTCGCTCTGCACCAGCATCTCGTAGTGCACGCCGATGAAGAGCTTGGATGTGATGGTGCCGTTCCACTGGCCTTTGCCGTACGGCACGATATCTATGTCTTCAGGCCTTATGACCACGTCTACCCTGCGGCGCGGCGGGAAGCCCTCTTCGCTGCCGTCTATGCACGGGAAGTCGGTCCCGTCTATCCTTACGACCTTCTCTTCGACCATCTGGCCGGAGACTATGTTGCTGTCTCCGATGAAGTCCGCTACAAAGGCGTTGACAGGCTCGTCATATATCTCCTGCGGAGTGCCCTCCTGCTGGATGTAGCCCTCGTTCATGACGACGACCTTGTCCGACATCGTCAGGGCCTCCTCCTGATCGTGGGTGATGTATATGAATGTGATGCCGAGCTCTTTTTTGAGCCTGACGAGCTCGTACTCCATCTCCTGTCTGAGCTTGAGATCAAGCGCGCCGAGCGGCTCGTCGAGGAGCAGCACTCTCGGCTCGTTGACTATGGCCCTTGCCATCGCTATCCTCTGCTGCTGCCCGCCGGACAGCTGGTCGATCCGCCTGTTCTCGAAGCCCTTCAGGTTCACCAGTTTCAGAGCCTGCGCGACTTTTTTGCTTATCTCCTTCTCGCTTTTGTTCTTCACCCTCAGGCTGAAGGCGATGTTCTCGCCTACGCTCATGTGAGGGAAGAGGGCGTAGTTCTGGAACACGGTGTTCACCGGGCGCTGATTCGCCGGCATCTCCGTGATGTCCTTTCCTTCAAAGATCACTCTGCCCTCGTCTGGCTTTTCGAAGCCCGCGATTATGCGCAGAGTCGTCGTTTTGCCGCAGCCCGAAGGACCCAGCAGCGTGACGAATTCGTTCTCGTCCACGCTGAGGTCTATGCCGTTCAGAACGACGTTATCGCCAAAGCTCTTGACTATTCCCTCAAGTCTTATAAGTTCGCTCAACAGAGTATCCCTTTCCTGCTATTTCTTCAGTCCCAGATCATCGAGCACTCCGAGTATCGATTCCATCTGGGTCCCCTCGTTGAATTCTATCTTTCCGGCGTCCGCCTCCTGCGAAAGCACAGGGTCTATCGGAAGCTGCTCGAGAAGCTTTATGCCGTATGCCGCCGCCACAGCCTCAGCCGAGCTCTCGCCGAACATGTGTATCTTCTCTCCGCAATGCGGGCATGTCATGTAGCTCATGTTCTCTACGAGGCCGAGCACAGGGATGTTCAGAAGCTCCGCCATCTTCACCGCCTTCGCCACTATCATCGACACGAGGTCCTGAGGCGAGGTGACGACGATTATGCCGTCGACAGGAAGCGACTGGAATACGGTCAGAGGCACATCTCCCGTCCCCGGAGGCATGTCGATGAAGAGGACATCGAGGTCTCCCCAGCACACATCCGTCCAGAACTGCTCCACGACGCCGCCGATGACCGGGCCTCTCCATACGACAGGGTCGGTCTCGTTCTCGACGAGAAGGTTGATGGACATCAGCTTTATCTCGGTAGGAGTCACTTCAGGCATGATGCCGAACTCGCTCCCGTAGGCCTTTGAGTGCACGCCGAACATCTTCGGGATCGAAGGGCCGGTGATGTCCGCATCCATGATCCCCGTCTTATATCCGTTCCTCGTGGCTGCAAGAGCGGAAAGCGCCGTTACCATCGACTTTCCCACTCCTCCCTTGCCGGACACTATGCCGATGACTTTCTTTATCGAGCTGTTCTCGTTGAGAACGGCCTTAGGGATGCCGCCTTCTCTCGACGGGCAGTCGCTGCCGCATGTGCTGCAGTCATGAGTGCAGTCCTCAGGAGCCGCGCCGCCTTCGTGGCCGCCCTGATGCATCATTACGTGCTTAAGGTTGTAGATCATTTCATTTCCTCCGTGTATCTGTATTTACTGTTTTATTGTCCTATTCAGCCGCAAGATTCTTCATCTCGCTTATCATGCCTCCGAAGAGAGCGTCCTGCAGCTCTTCGTTGGTCTGGATATCCGTGGTCAGGCTCCCGTCCTCAGACTCGGTCACCTTCACATCCACGTAGCTGACGTGCTGCTTCCTTTTGAGTCCTGCGAGCCTCGAGAACAGCTCCTCATAGAATTCGGCGCCCTCAGCATCCTCTGCCGACGCGTTTTTATGCGTCTTCATATAATCCTTCCAGGTAGCGAGGTACTCTCTGCCGAAATCGCAGCTTCTTATCTTGACAGTCACGAGAGTATACTCCCCGTCTCCGTCGTTCCTGACCTCGTTCCCGAGTATCTTGTAATCGAAATCCCTTACATTCGCAAGGAAGCTGTCAAAGTCGTCTCCGGCGCTCTCAGGCAGTTTTTCCTTCACGGCCGCAAGGCTCGCCGCCGCGGTCTCAGACGTCTTCAGCCTCTCGAGCTCAGTCTCCACCTCGCCCTTGGCTCCGCCTGTCGAGCAGGCCGCGAGCAGCAGCGCGAGCAGCGCGGCGCATATCGTTATCAGTATGTTTTTCTTTGTCACTTGATGACCTTTCTCGATTCTCCGTCGAACAGTGTTATGCCCGCCTTATCCATTGCAGGGAGGAGTTCCGAAGCGTATTTTCTCGAAGTTCCGAGCCTGTCTCTGTATTCAGCGAGCGTGAAGCTGCAGCCGAAAGCCCTCGCCGTATCGACCGCCGCATCCCATGCGTCCGCCGCTATGTAGTAGGACGGGCTGACCTTCACGATTTTCCCTTCATCCTCAAGATCGTCCAGTATCGCTCTTACTATCCTGACATCTTTTGAAAGCGCGAATATCTCGTCGTTTTTTACCATCTCGATGCCGGCGGCCTCATAGCGCGAGGCTATGTCGTCCTTCAGCGCCAGCTGTTCATCTGTATATTCGATGGCAAAGCCTGCTGCGGCGATCGACTTTCCTCTGTCTTCGACCTCCCCCGCGTCGAGCATGTATTTCACGACAGCCTGGACCAGTCTGTCGTCTTCGGTGAACCATCTTTTTCTGAGTCTTGAGAGAAGCTCCTGCCGAGGCATGCCGTCCGCAAGAGGGTTTTCATGATGATAGGCTTCTATCATCGTTTTCACATCGTCTGATAGCCTCGCAAACTTATCGCCGCTTACGACGGTCCCGTCTGAAAGCCTCACGATGCTGCCGGCGGCCGAAGCCTTGGCGATCAGCTCCTCCATCTCGGGCCTGAGGAGCCCGAGCTCGACGGCAAGTTCATCCTGCCTGACGAAGCGCCGTTCTCCCGCCTTCGCGCGGACTATCTCTTCGATGCTTCCGTTTTCGAGTATCTCCATCCCGGCGAGGACTTCCTCCCGGTTTCTCTTGTGCTTGACCGGAAGAGCATCGATTATGCGCCCTCCGCCTATCGTTATGATCGGTGAGTAAAATCTTATGATGAATCTGTCGCCTCTCCTGACGGCCATTGGCTCCTCGAGCCTGAGCTGCGCATAGCATTCCTCTCCCGCCGCGAGCTGATCCCTGTCGAGGAGTATGACCTTGCACAGGACCTCGTCCGAGCCGCAGTACAGGTGCACCCTGCTGTTGTTCAGAACGACGCGGTCCGCCGAGCTGAATATCCTGAGCTTCACATCGAGCATGCCCGTGACCGTGACGGCTCCCTGCCGGCAGATCACATCGCCCCTGTCGATATCCTCCTTCGAGACTCCGGACAGATTGATCGCGGTCCTCTGGCCCGCAGCAGCTGTATCCGTCTCCTTGCCGTATGTCTGTATGCCCCTGACCTTGGCGCGCGCGCCTTCAGGCTCGATCAGCACATCCTCGCCGGTCCTCACGCTTCCGTCCATGAGAGTTCCCGTGACTACCGTGCCGAATCCCTGCATCGAGAACACCCTGTCGACCGGGAGCCTGAAGAGTTCGCTTTCTTCTCTTCTCTTGTTCTCCCTGTCGCACTTTTCGATTATTGCAGCCCTGAGCTCATCGATGTTTTCACCCGAAGCAGCGCTCACGGGTATGACCACATCCTCGAGCAGCATCTCGAGCCAGTCGTCTTCTACCATGTCTGTCTTTGTTACTGCAATGATGCCGTCGTCTATGCCGAGCGCCTGCAGTATCTCGAAATGCTCTTTCGTCTGCGGCATTATGCCCTCATCGGCTGCAACGACAAACAGAACGAAGTCTATGCCTCCGATGCCCGCGAGCATGTGCTTTATGAATTTCTCATGCCCCGGCACATCGATGACTCCGATGTTGTATCCGGCATCGTTGGGGATATGAGCAAATCCGAGCTCTATCGTGATGCCGCGCTTTTTTTCTTCTTCGAGCCTGTCGGTATCGATGCCGGAAAGCGCCTTTATGAGGGTTGTCTTTCCGTGATCGACGTGGCCGGCCGTACCGATTATTATGTTCTTCATGCCTGTTATCACCTGAATGCAGCTGCGACAGTCTCCAGTTCGCTGTCGGCTATAGTGCGTACGCAGAGCAGCAGCCTGTCATCGTTTATGCGCGCGATCACAGGAACGTCGGCTTTTCTGAGCCTCCTCTCGGTTCTGTCCGCCGACTTCATGCCGTCCTTTACGGATACTGCCCAGCCCGGAAGCCTGACCATCGGAGCCGAGCCCCCTCCTATCTGGTCTTCGACCCTGACGATGTCGAGCTTCATGTCCGGCGCGACCCTCGTGATGGCGTCAGCCAGTTTCTCCGCCCTGAGCCTGAGTTCGTCATCTGATGCCGAGATCATGCGAAGGACCGGTATATCTCTCAGAGCCACTTCAGGGTCTCTGTATTTCATCAGAGTCGCCTCGAGCGCGGCGAATGTCATCTTGTCGACTCTCATCGCCCTCGCAAGAGGATGCTTCTTCATGGCTTTGATGTATTTCTTCTTTCCGACGATGATGCCTGCCTGCGGTCCTCCCAGCAGCTTGTCGCCCGAAAAGAGCATTACGTCTATGCCCGTCGCGAGCGAGGCCGGTATGTTAGGCTCGGAAAGGCCGTACGCCGACATGTCGAGCATGAGGCCGTTTCCCATGTCGAATATGACCGGAAGACCGTGCTTTTTGCCGATCTCCACGAGTTCTTCGAGGGTGGCCTCTTCAGTGAAGCCGACTATGTCGTAATTCGACTTGTGTACCTTCATCAGGGCCCCGGTCTCGAACCTTTCGCCGTGGCGCGGGTCCTTTTCGTACCAGTCTCCGTCCTCGATGTCCTCTTCCGTCATTATGGCGTTCTCGTAGTCCGACGCCTTGGTCTTGTTGCTGGTGCCCACCTCCGTAAGGTAGGCTCCCGACTGCATCATGATGTCCGGTATGCGGAAAGCCCCTCCTATCTCCACGAGCTCTCCCCTCGAGACGATGATCTCCTTTCCGGCTCCGAGCGTCGCGAGGACTATCATCGTGGCGGCCGCGTTGTTGTTCACCACCATCGCATCCTCGGCCCCGGTGAGCTCAGCTATGAGATCTCCGACGAGGTCGTGACGCGAACCCCTCTTACCCTTCGGCACGTTGTATTCAAGGTCGGAATAGCCTGCGGACACCCTGCCCACGTTTATCACGGCATCCTCGCAGAGAGGCGCTCTTCCGAGATTTGTGTGCAGTATCGTTCCGGTCGCGTTGATCAGCGGGAAAAGGTTGAGTTCTTCCTCCTCGGCGAGCCTTGCCGCCGCGGCAGCGGCGACCGTCCCGATCTCAAGCAGCGAAACATCGAATCCGCCGGTTTCCCTGTCCTTGAGATCGAGTATCGACTGTCTGAGGTCCGATATGACAGAGCGCACCGCTTCCGTCACAAGCAGGTCCCCTTTCTCTTCCGACAAGACAATAAGAGACTCCTGTCTCATCACTTCATCGATCTTCGGGAGTCTTCTGAGCAATTCCTTCTTTTCCATGGCATCGACCTCCTGTTTCAAAGTGGCGGGAGTACGTGGGAATCGAACCCACCCGAGAGGCTCTTAACCCCTTACAACGGTTTTGAAGACCGCGAGGCACACCAGCACCTGTCTACTCCCAGGTCGCGGCGTCAAGGCACATGAAAAACCGCGCTTGACGCACTCAAAAGATTGTACCAAAAACGCCCTGAAGTATCAAGAGTGTGACAAGGGAGCGGTCCTGCTGTCACACATCGCGTGCGCCAGCAGATCCGCCCCCTGTCACATTTCACATTCTTTTCAGGTGTCAGCAGAACCGTCTCCCTGTCACATTATGACCGCTTTCTGCGGTATAGAGCCGCTATCGTCAGAGCCAGCGCCGCAAAGAGCATTACGGCAAGCCATGAAAGCAGCGCGCTGCCGTCACCCGTGTTCGCTCCGCCGCCCCTTCCGGGATCCGCCGGCTTTGGCTTTTCAAAGCTCACTTCCTTTGTCTGCGTCTTGAACAGAGGGTCTGTGAAGACGGCTGTATAGGTCATGATCCCTGCTTCACCGGATGTGGCCTCTTTCGTTACCACTGAAGTAGTCTTTACGGTCTCCTTCTTGACATGCCTCGGGTCATTTTCGCAGACCGACTCGGCAGTTACAGTGCTGTTGTCTCTGCTCCAGGTATATTTCGGAGTTCCCCACTTATGGCCTGTAGGCTCTGCTTTTTTTACAAGCTTTTCATCTGTTACCGCTTCATCGGTAAGTCTGTATTTCTTATTCACTGATGCCGTATACAGGGTGCCGCCCGGCTCTTCGCATCTTGCGGTCTTTTCAGTTATCCTGATATCTGCACCCACCGAAGCGGTGTGGCTCTTATCATGCCTGCAGACATAGTCCGCGTTGGCGGTGAATCCGCGTTTGTCATCAACAGCTGTCCATGTGAAGCCTTTGAACTGCCATGCGTGGCCTGTCGCTTTTTTTATTTTTGCAATATTGTAATCATAAACTTCATAACCGGTCAGGCTTTCTGTGGCTTTTAACGAAGCCTTATACAATGTGTATCCTTGTTCCACACAGGTGGGTTTTATTACTTCTTCCGTAATCGTTGCGTCGACAA
>CADBFL010000138.1 GCA_902793875.1 uncultured Eubacteriales bacterium
CAAAGCATATGACAGCGTATCGAATCTCGGAGTAAGACCGACCATAGATCCCGGCAGCAGAGTCAGATCGATAGAAACGAACCTCTTTGATTTCGACGGGGATCTGTACAATAAGGACATAGTCGTAACGTTCGAGCGTTTCTCAAGAGGAGAGAAGGAGTTTGCCTCAAGGGAAGAGCTGTTCGGACAGATATCCAGGGACTGTGAGGATGCTCTGGAATATCACAGAAAAACCACAAAATAATGATAGACAACACGCTTCATTCGTGTTAATATACCACCGTTGCAGCGCGAGAGCCTGCAGCTGAAACGATCAAATATACCCGCGCCGCAGTGGCTCGATACTCCAGCGGCCTCGCAGAGCGGGCGAACTGAAGAAAAGGAGTTTTTTATTATGCTTACAAAAGAAAAGAAACAGGAGATCATCAAAGAGTATGCAGTCAAAGAGGGCGACACAGGTTCCCCTGAGGTACAGGTAGCCATCCTTACATACAGGATCAACGACCTCAACGAGCATCTCAAAGAGCATCACAAGGACTTCCATTCAAGAAGAGGTCTTCTGAAGATGGTAGGTCAGAGAAGAAACCTTCTCAAGTATCTGAGAGAGACAGACATCGAAAGATACAGATCGCTTATTTCCAGACTCGGTCTGAGAAAATAATCATCAGCAATGAAGCGGGAGCGCGCCTCCCGCTTTGCTTGTATGATAAGGGCCTTTCCGGCCCGCACGTTAATGCCCATCGGAGAAAAGATTAACAGGAAGGAGTTGTTAATAAATGGGTAGATTCGAAGATTACAGAACATACAGAACAGCGCTCGGCGGCAGACTTCTCGAGGTAGAGATCGGCAAGCTGGCCGAGCAGGCAAACGGAGCTGCAGTGGTAAGATACGGCGACACGGTCATCAGCTGCACGGTCTGCGCCAGCAAGGAACCTAAGGAGGATGTGGATTTCTTCCCGCTGACATGCAATTTTGAAGAGAAACTCTACTCTGTAGGCAAGATCCCGGGCGGATACATCAAGAGAGAGGGACGTCCGAGCGAGAAGGCCACTCTCATATCGAGACTCATCGACAGACCGCTGAGGCCGCTCTTCCCGAAGGGATACAGAAACGACGTCGTAGTCGCGGCGACCGCTCTTTCGGTCGATCACGACTGCTCGCCTGAGGTAGCTTCCCTTATCGGAACATCCATCGCCATCGCCATCTCGGACATCCCGTGGGACGGTCCGACCGCAGGCGTCGTGGTAGGAAGGGTCGACGGAGAATTCGTCATCAACCCTACATTCGAGCAGAGACAGGTATCCGATGTGAACCTGACGGTCTGCGGCACCGAGGAAGCCATCATGATGGTCGAAGCCGGAGCCAGGGAAGTCCCTGAGGACCAGATGCTCGAGGCCATCCTCACCGGTCACGAAGAGATCAAGAAGATATGCAGCTTCATCAAGGGCATCGTTTCCGAGGTCGGCAAAGAGAAGATGGACTACACCGTATTCAAGGCCGGCGAAGACATCGATGCTGCAGTCAGAGAGTTCGCAACCCAGAAGATGGTCGACGCCATCTATACTGTCGACAAGCAGGAAAGACTCGCCAACATGGACGCGGTCGCAGAAGAGACAAAGGCACACTTCGAAGAGCAGTTCGAAGAGAGAATGGCCGAGGTCGACGAAGTCCTCTACAACATCAAGAAGGAACAGGTCAGAACGCGCATACTCGAAGAGGGCGTCAGACCTGACAACAGAAGACCTGACGAGATCAGGCCGCTCTGGAGCGAGACGGGATATCTTCCGAGGACGCACGGATCCGGACTCTTCAAGAGAGGCCAGACGCAGGTCCTCTCGATCGCCACGCTTGCTCCTCTTTCAGAGGCTCAGTGGCTCGACGGCATCGATGATGACGTTACAAGAAAGAGATACATGCATCAGTACAACTTCCCGGGCTACTGCACGGGAGAGGCAAAGCCTTCAAGATCTCCGGGAAGAAGAGAGATCGGACACGGCGCGCTCGCCGAAAGAGCGCTGCTGCCTGTGCTTCCGTCGGATGAGGAATTCCCTTATGCGATCAGAGTCGTCTCCGAGGTAATGAGCTCGAACGGTTCATCCTCGATGGCATCGACATGCGGCTCCACGCTCGCGCTGATGGACGCCGGCGTTCCTATCAAAAAGCCTGTATCGGGCATCGCGATGGGACTCATCGAAGGCTTCAACGAAGACGGATCGAGCAAATTCGCGATCCTCTCCGATATCCAGGGCATGGAAGACTTCCTGGGCGACATGGACTTCAAGGTCACCGGTACTCCTGACGGCGTAACGGCGCTCCAGATGGATATCAAGGTCCACGGCCTCAACAGAGAGATCCTCAAGCAGGCTCTCGACCAGGCCAAGGTAGGCAGGGCGAAGATACTCGAGAACATGCTCGAAGAGATCCCTGAGCCTCGCAAGGAGCTCAGCCCGTACGCTCCGAGATTCATCAGCATGAGAGTCGACCCTGACAAGATCAGGCTCGTCATCGGACCGGGAGGAAAGACCGTCAACAGGATCGTCGAAGAGACAGGCGCCAAGATCGACATCTCGGATGACGATGTCGGATTCATCGCTATCTACGCTGTCGATCAGGAGAGCGCAGAGGCCGCCAGAAAAGAGATCGAACTCATCACGAAGGACGTCGAGGTCGGCGAGACTTACGAGGGCAAGGTCACGAGGATCATGGGATTCGGCGCCTTCCTCGAGATACTGCCGGGCAAGGAAGGACTCCTTCACATCTCGAAGATGGCCGACCACAGGGTCAACAGGGTCGAGGATGTCATGAACATCGGCGACACAGTGACTGTCAGGGTCTATGAGATCGACTCGCAGGGCCGCATCAATCTTGAGCGCCCTGACGTAAAGAGACAGCCGAGAAGGTAATCATCCGACTTTAATGCTTTACGAAGAAGGATTCACTCAGAACAGAGAGATCTCATGGCTGAGATACAACGAGAGAGTTCTCGAAGAGGCACTTGATGACAGAGTGCCTCTTTTTGAGCGTCTGCGCTTCATCGCCATATTCGTGAGCAATCTTGAGGAGTTCTTCAGGGTCAGGGTCGGCAGCCTGCTGGGCGAAGACGACGGGGGAGACGACCGCATAGACGAAAGATCGGGCATGACGCCCGCAGAGCAGCTGAGAGAGATACACAGCATGGTGCCCGGCCTTCTGATGAAGAAGGACATGGCGTACGGCATAGTCGAGGGGAAACTCGCCGAAGCCGGGGTCGTGAGGCTCGAGCCGTACCGGCTGGACGAAGACGACAGGGGCAGGTGCTTCGACTTCTTCCGCGATGAGATAAAAAGCAGGCTCAGGATAAGGCTTCTCACCTCGGAAGACGATCTTCCCGAACTCGACGAGGAGCGGCCCTACATGATCGCGAACCTCGACGCCGAGCTCGAGGACAGGTTCGGAATCATCGACATACCGGCGGACATCCCGCGGCTTCTCGTCCTCGACAAGGGCATAAAGCCGGGGTCGACGTTCAGATACGTGCTGACGGAAGACATAATAAAGATGTTTGCCGATACCCTTTTCATACCTTTCATCGCGACGGAGATATACGTGATAGACATCGCGAGGAACGCCGGGACCGCGGGGACCGGCAAAGGCAATACCGCCGGAGACATGAGGGAGATGATACGCAGAAGGAAGACCGCTCCCGCCGACAAGCTCATAGCCGACGGCAGGATGTCGAGGAATCTCAGAAGATACCTCGAAGGGAGCCTCGGCATCGACAGCAGGCAGATATTCAGCACGACGAGGATAGACTTCTCGTACATCGATGAGCTTGCCGCGGCCGTGCCGGAATGGATCAGGACGGGCCTCGTGTATGAGCCGCATGAACCGCATGACCAGACAAAGGACCTGAAGGGAGACATCATCGGAGCCGTGATGGAAAAAGACCTTCTCTCGGCCTATCCGCAGGACTCCATGGACCTTTTTCTCGGGCTCCTGAGAGAAGCGGCGTTTTCGTCTGCGGTGAAGGAGATAAGGCTCACCATATACCGCCTTGCTTCCAACCCGAAGATCACAGAGTACCTCATCTATGCCGCCAGAAACGGAAAGAAGGTAAGGGTGGTGCTCGAGCTGAGGGCGCGGTTTGACGAGGAGAGAAACCTCGCCTGGGCCGACAGGCTCAGGGCTGCGGGCTGCAGGGTGTATTACGGCACGGAGAAGTACAAGGTGCATTCCAAGCTGTGCCAGATCGTGCTCGAAGACAGCGGCGGAGAAGAAAGATATATCACGCAGATATCCACCGGCAACTACAACGAAAAGACGGCGAAGGAGTACACGGATCTTTCGCTCATCACCTGTGATCAGCAGATCGGCAGGGCGGCGTCAAGGCTGTTCAGGGACATCTGCAGGGAACGCGTGGGAGATGCCGGAACAAAGGAGGAGCGCAAGGCAGCCGCGAAGAGGTATGCTCCTCTGGCAGCGTCGCCCGTAAGCATGAGAAGCATGCTTCTGAAGCTCATAAGACGCGAAGCGAAAAAGGGCAGCCGCGGAAGGATATTCTTCAAAGTCAATTCCGTGTCAGATGAGGAGATAATAGAGGCTCTGATGGAGGCCTCGTGCAGAGGATGCCGGATACGAATGATAGTGCGCGGCATATGCTGCATTCTTCCGGGCGTGCCGGAATGCACCGAGAACATCTGCATAGTCAACATGGTTGGACGCTTCCTCGAGCATTCGAGAGTGTATGCGTTCGGCGAGGGGGACGACGAGCTGATGTACATATCCTCGGCCGATCTCATGAGGAGGAATCTCGAC
>CADBFL010000139.1 GCA_902793875.1 uncultured Eubacteriales bacterium
GTTCGTTCAGGACGCTTTCGGCACGGCTCACAGGGCGCATGCCTCGACCACAGGCATCGCTGACTACATACCTGCGGTATCCGGGTTCCTTATCGAAAAGGAGCTCAAATTCCTCGGCGAAGCCGTGAATGATCCGAAGAGACCTTTCGCCGCCGTCATGGGAGGTGCAAAGGTAAAGGACAAGATCCCGGTCATCACGAACCTGCTCGACAAGGTGGACATCCTTCTGATCGGGGGAGGAATGGCCTACACGTTCTTCAAGGCGCAGGGCTATTCGATCGGCAGATCGCTTCTGGACGAGGAAGGTCTTGAGCTCGCCGGAGATATACTCAGGAAGGCTGAAGAAAAGGGCGTCAGGTTCATGCTTCCTGTGGATGTCGTGGCTGCGGACGAATTCGCGGCGGACTCTCCGTGCGACGTATATCCGGTCGATGCGATCCCGGATAACAGGATGGGAATGGACATCGGACCTGAGACCGTCAGACTTTACTGCGATGCCCTCAGGACCGCGAAGACCATCATATGGAACGGACCTATGGGCGTATTCGAGATGGAAAGATTCGCAAAGGGCACGAAGGCCATCGCGGAGTGCCTTGCGGAGACGGATGCGACCACAGTTATCGGAGGAGGCGACAGCGCGGCTGCAGTGACACAGTTCGGACTAGCCGACAGGATGACACATATAAGCACCGGCGGAGGAGCCAGCCTCGAATTCCTCGAGGGCAGGGAGCTGCCGGGCATCGCGATCATTGAAGATAAATAATAAGGAGATGACATGAAGAGATTTCTTATAGCAGGCAACTGGAAAATGAACAAGCTCAGTGAAGACGCTGAGGAATTCGTGAGGGGCCTCAGGGCGAAGATGCTTCCTAACGAGAAGGATGTATGCATTCTCGCTCCGTTCACCCTGATCGCGGGCGTCGGCAAGGCTCTCGAGGGTTCGGCGATCGGATTCGGCGCACAGAACGTACACTTCGAAGAGAGCGGAGCCTATACAGGTGAGGTCTCCGTGCCTATGCTCAAAGAACTGGGCATCACTCACTGCATCGTCGGACACTCGGAAAGAAGAGAGTACTTCAACGAGACGGACGACACGGTAAACCGCAAGCTGAGAGCTCTTCTTGACGCGGGCATCACGCCTATACTCTGCGTAGGAGAATCGCTCGAGGTAAGGGAAGCCGGCGGAGAGCAGACATTCGTCGCCGGACAGCTGATCGCGGACTTCAGCGGCCTGCCTGCAGCCGACGCCGCGAAGGTCGTGATCGCTTACGAGCCTATCTGGGCCATCGGCACCGGAAAGACCGCTACACCGGAGCAGGCTGAAGAAATGTGCGCATTCATAAGAGGGGTCCTTTCGGGAGTCTATGACAATGCGACAGGCGACAGCCTCCTGATCCTCTACGGCGGCAGCATGAAACCGGGCAACGCGAAGGAGTTGCTCGAAAAGCCTGATATCAACGGCGGACTGATAGGCGGAGCAAGCCTCAAGGTCGATGATTTCGCGGCTATCGCGATGGCGGCGGCATCGCTTTGAAGCGTTTGACATAAAACAGTATAAAGTGTTATATTTAAGCGTTCGATTTGCCGCGCGTCAGGCGCCGCATACCGGACGCTTAATAACATGGATTTCAACCGGATCGGAGGATAAAATGCACACAGCATTAATGATCATTCTGCTTATATCCAGCATAGTGCTCATCATCAGCATCCTGCTTCAGGAAAGCAAGAGCGACGGACTTTCGGGTTCCATCGCGGGCGGAGCAGAGCAGCTTTTCGGCAAACGCAAAAGCAGGGGCTATGACGCTCTGCTGTCAAGAGTCACGACCGTTTGCGCCGTGATATATATTATCGTGTCGCTTGCCATAGTAGCCATTTTCAACTGATATGCTCGATAAGATACTCACTCTCGCGTGCGCGCTGTTCGGGCTGCTCACGGCCGTTGCCCTTGAGGCCTGGCTGAGGAGCCGCATAAAGAAGGACGCGGCGACTGCAGATACATACAATACAGTACGCAACAGGAATGCCGAGTACTGGTCGAACCAGTACCTTCCGCTCTTGATCATGCTGGCGGTCGTGGCTGCTGCCATCGGTTTCGCTGTTTCGCCATGGAATGCCGCGGTCTTTTTCGGAGGCGCGGTGCTTTGTTTTGTTTCTGTGATACTCGGCTCGAGGACCGTCATTTCCGGAAGCATAAGCTCATCGTCGCTTGCCGCGTCGGGAGATATCAGAGGCTCGCTGAAGACCGCATACAGATCGGCGGCAGTGATGGGACTTTTCGTGTCGTCGTTTGCGCTGATCGGACTCGGCTCGCTGTTCTTCTTCCTCAATACGGGAAGACTCGTCAGCCTCATCGCCAGCTTCGGACTGGGAGCATCGATAACGTCGCTTTGCCTTAACCTTTCCGGGACCGCTTTTTCGGGTGCGTACGCTCTTTCCGTAAAAAACGATGATTATACGGACTATACCGGAATGTTCATCGGAAGCGGCGCGGACTTTGTCGAGACATACATCCTGTCTGCCTGCGCTGCCGCGCTTCTTGCGGGAGTCGGCGTCGACGCATCGGGCGTTACTTCGACTTTCACGGTATCGGCAGCCATCAAGTACCCGCTCATCGTTCTCGCTTCGGGGATCGCGGCGTCGGTACTCGGCATCCTCGCCTACAGAGGCAGATTTGTAAAGAACCCGGCGGCGGGCATCACCGCGGGCAACTATGTTTCCGCAGTGATCGTGATACTTGTCGCTCTTTATTTCAGCAAAAATATACTGCAGACCTACGTGTACGGCTTCTGCGTTGCCGCGGGCATCGTCGCGGCCGCCGCGTGCGGCGAGATCGCGAAGCTATACTCCTATGACGGCCTGATGTTCAGAAAGCACGTTCCTGACGCGAGGACGATAGGCGCAAGCCAGTCCATGATATACAGCCTTTCGATCGGAATGATCTCGGTCGTGATCCCGGCGGCGATCACGGTCGCGGCAATGGTAATATCGTACAAGTTCGCGAACTTCTACGGGATCGCTCTTGCTTCGGCCGGGATTTGCTCGATGACCGGCATCTGCTCGGCTGTAAGAGGATTCTCGATCAATACCGCGAGCGCTTCGGAGATCGCGTCGGTCATCATCGACAGCGACGAGAGTCCGAATCCGGCGGATGTCCTTCTGACCGCATCGGTAAGGACCGACGTCATCGGAAAGACATATTCGGCTGTAGCGACTATCACGACCCTGACTGCGATGTTCACGGCTCTTTCGATAACAGCCGACAGTCCCGCGGCCGATCTCATGAGCACGCCGGTGTTCCTGGGCAGCACTGTGGGCGCCGTATCCGTCTTCGTATGCGCAGGGCTCATCATAAGGTCGATCAGACTCACGGCTACAGTGCTCAGAGAAAGACTCGATGACGCCTATGATGACGAGAAGCACATAAATACGCTCAGAGGACTCGTCGTTCTGTATGCGGCAGCTATTATCGTTCCGGCGATCGCGGGCTTCCTCGGAGGCATCAACGGCCTCATCGCGTTCACGTGCTCCGTCACAGTGACCGGCATGTGCATGCTTTTTGCTTTCAACGATTCCGGCAAATACTTCGACAGGATGGCTACCGAGACTCTCGGCAATGTCATAAAGGTCATGGTGGTTGCGGCTATCGTTTTTGCCCCTGTCTTTATAAAGTTCGGGGGAGTGCTTTAATTACGGCGCGCAGAGTATATCCGGCAGCAAACAGATCGCGGTGGCTCTGCAGAGGGGACGCCGCATTTTTCTTACAGGGTGAAACATGAGACACGGAAAGTACAGGATATTCGTAATAAATCCGGGATCGACATCCACAAAGCTTGCGATGTTCAGCAATAACGAAAAGGTCTTTGAGACATCGGTGACTCACGACGCTTCAGTGCTGAATTCCTTCGACAGCGTGAACGGCCAGTTCGGATACAGGATGAAGGTCATCGAGGATTTCATCAGAGAAGAGGACCGTCGGGCACATTCGAGGTGAACGATCTTCTTCTGAACGATATCAGAAACAATGTCGGAAGGACGATACACCCGTCTGTTCTCGGAGTGCAGCTCGCATACGAGATGCAGCAGAGGTACGGAGGAAGGCTCTTCATGGTCGATCCGATATGCGTCGATGAGTATACGGACGTCGCGAGAGTGACCGGAGTAAAAGAGATAGAAAGAAGGACTGAATCGCACGCACTGAATCTCAGGGGCACCGCGATGAAACACTGCAAGCTCCACGGCATGGATCACAGGGATGCATGCCTTGTGGTAGCACACATAGACGGAGGTATCACCATTGCCGCACACGACCACGGAAGGCAGGTAGACTGCAACCAGGGAGCGGGCGGCGAGGGGCCGTTTACCGCGACGAGGACAGGATCCCTGCCGCTCATGGAGGTGCTCGATTACTTCCATGACCATACCGTCGAAGAGATGAAGCATCTGTGCACGGGCACGGGCGGCTTCGTATCGCACTTCGGCACGTCCGACGCTGATGACATATATTCCAGGGTGCTGTCCGGAGACAAAAGGGCAGCTCTTGTATGGGAGGCTCTGGGATATAACATCGTGAAGTACATAGGATCGATGGCGACCGTCCTGAAAGGCAGGGTCGACGGCATACTGATCACGGGCAGATACACGAGATTCAGCTCGCTGATCGATTACATAAGGGAATATACGGAGTGGATAGCTCCTGTATACGTATATGAGAATGAAGTTGAACAGGAGGCCATGTGCGCAGGCGCTCTGAGGGTGCTCAGAGGCGAGGAGGAACCGAAGGTGTATACCGGCGCGGACATGGTCAGGAGAGGAATATAAGGAGGGTAATCAATGCTGGATAAGCTGGAGAAGATTCGCGAAGAAGGATTTCAGCGCATCGCCGCAGCAGCCGATATGGACAGCCTCGAAGCAGTCCGCAGGGAGCTTACGGGCAAGAAGAGCGCGCTGCAGGAAGTCCTCAAGAGCCTCGGCGGGATCGATCCCGAGATGAGAAGATCGGTCGGCATGAAGGCCAACGAGGTCAAGAATTCCTTCGCAGAGAAGCTGCAGGAAAAAGCCGACGAGCTGATCGCGGGCGCTTCCGCAGTTGAAGGGGACATCGATCTGACTCTGCCGGGCAGAAAGTTTTCGGGCGGAGCTCTGCATCCTATCACGCAGATGTGCTACGACCTGAACGACGCTTTCAGATCGCTCGGCTTCGAGATATACAGCGAAGACGATATAAGCAGCGAGAAGTTCGCTTTCGATAATCTGAACTTCGCAGCAGATCATCCTGCCAGAGCGTCTATGGACACGTACTGGCTGGAAGGCACTGAAGATAAAAGAGGCAATGAGAGGCTGTGCCTGAGGCCGCATCTTACCGGAGGCTCTGTCAGATACCTCCTGGAGCACGGCGCTCCGGCCAGATTCGTGTATCCGGGAAGGGTGTACAGGAACGAGACTACAGACGCCCGCCACGAGAGAGCTTTCTTCCAGTACGAGGCTCTTATCGTCGACAGGGACATCTCATTCAGTTCGGGACGCGTCATGATCGAGACCATTCTCGAGAAGGTGTTCGGACGCAAGGTAAACGTGAGGATGAGAGAGGGATTTTTCCCGTTCACCGAGCCGGGCTACGAGATCGACATGGAATGCCTGCTCTGCGGCGGCAAGGGCTGCAAGGCCTGCAACCACGCCGGCTGGATCGAGGTCATGCCGGGCGGAGTCATACATCCGAACGTCCTGAGGGCAGCGAATCTCGATCCTGATGTATGGACGGGATTCTATACGAACATCGGGCTCGACAGACTGGTGATGATGCGCTACGGAGTAGACGATGTAAGGCTGTTCCACAGCGCGGATCTGAGATTCCTCGGACAGTTCAGGTAGGAAAGGAGGCAAACAATGAATATTTCAATGAGATTTTTACAGAGATATGTCGATCTGCCTGCTGATCTTACCTATGATCAGATAGCTTACGACCTCACCATGCGTACGGTCGAGGTAGAGGACGTGATCGACACAGCCGCTAAATTCCACGACATAGTCGTCGGAGAGATAAAAGAGGTAAAGCCTCATCCGAATGCCGATGCACTGAAGATCTGCATGACGGACGTCGGAGATGGCGAGATCAGACAGATCGTCTGCGGGGGATCGAACCTGGCGGCAGGCCACAGGGTCTGCGTATCAAAACCGGGCGCCGAGGTCGTATGGCACGGCGAGGGCGAACCGGTGCTGATCAAAGAGAGCAAGCTCAGAGGCGAGCCTTCGTACGGAATGATCTGCTCTCCTCTAGAGGTGTACCTCGGAGACATAATCAGCAATGAGGACGAGAGATGGATCGTCGACTTCACCGAGCTCGGCATAGACTGCGAGGTCGGACAGTCCGTGGCGGAGGTAATGGGCCTTGACGACGTCATCCTCGAGGTCGACAACAAATCGCTTTCAAACAGGCCTGACCTGTGGGGACACTACGGCATAGCGCGCGAACTCGCAGCCATATACAAAGTTCCTCTGAAAGAGCTCAGCAGAGAGCTTCCTGAGGGGCTTCCTGAATATCCGGTCACAATAAAAGAACCGGAAAGATGCAACAGGTTCACGGCAACGAAGATCGATAATGTCTGCGTAAAGGAATCGCCTGCATGGATGAAGACTCTCATCATCAACGCGGGTATGAGACCTATCAACGCCATCGTCGACATAACCAATTTCGTCATGCTCGCGGTGGGCGCGCCTCAGCACGCCTATGACAGCACTCACGTCGAAGGCGATGAGATCGTAGTAAGACTTGCCGAAGAAGGCGAGAAGCTGCTTCTTCTCGACGAGAAGGACCTCGAGCTGACGCAGGACCATCTCGTAGTCTGCGACGCTGTAAAGCCTCTGAATCTCGCCGGCATAAAGGGCGGCAGGGACGACTCCGTGCTCGAAAGCACGAATTCCATCATCCTTGAATGCGCCGTGTTCACAGCACCGGGGATCAGACGGACCACAGCTTATTTCAATGAAAAGACAGACGCCGCTCTCAGATATGAGAAAGGCATCGATACACAGAGGGCCGACCTCGGCGTTTCGATGGCGCTTTCGCTGTTCAGGGAGATCTATCCTGAATGCGAGATCACGGCTTTCACCGACAATTATCCGGTCAGAACGGAAAATGCCGAGATAAACATATCTCAGGATTTCCTCGACAGAAGACTGGGCGAGGTGCTGTCTCAGAGCACGATAGAAGACATACTCAAGAGACTCGGATACATCGTCATCTATCAGCAGGGCGTATACCGCTGCATAGTCCCTACATGGAGATCGACAGGCGATGTATCTATACATGATGACATACTCGGCGATATCGCCAGGCTCATCGGATACGAATACTTCAAGAAGCAGCCGCTGCCGGTAAAATTCGAACACTGCGTCAACCAGGTCAGGATGGACATGGCAAGGAGGCTCAGGGAATACCTCGCGTTCAGATGCGGCATGAACGAGATCTTTACATATCCGTGGATCGACGAAAAGTACATCCGCGCAGCGAAGATCGATACTTCCGGATCCATAAGACTGGCTACTCCGCCGGCGCCTGAACTGGGCGTGCTCAGAAGCTCTCTGATCCCGGGAATGCTCGAATCCATCGAAAAGAACCACAGATACTTTGACGAGTTCTCGATGTTCGAAGCAGCTCAGGTATTCGTGAAGGGCGAGTACAGCCCGTCATCTCCTGACGAGGTCCTGCCTGTTCACAGAAATCTTCTGACCGGAGTTTTCGCGGGCAAAGACGCCAGGGAGATGTTCTTCAGCGTAAAGGGCGTCGTTGAGAGCATGAGCGGGTACTGCCACTTCGAGCCTCTGACCTTCGCGCAGAAGGAAAAGCCTTGCTGGGCTGACGAGAAGGTCTGGCTCAATGTGATGAGCGGTGAAGAGATCGTCGGATCGATAGGTCTCCTCGCCGTATCGGCTCTCGCGGATTCGGGCATCAAGCTCATCAGCGCTGCTGCGTTCGAACTGGATACCGACAGGATCATTCCGTATCCGTCGAGGACGAATGAATTCAGGCATCTGCCGCTTTATCCTCTGGTAGACCAGGATCTCTCGATACTTGTCGACGAGTCCGTGAAATGGAGCCAGATAGAGGATGCTATCGGAAAGATGGTAAAAGAGCTGAACTTTGCAGAAGAGTACAGGGGCAAGCAGATCCCTGCCGGCAAGAAGTCGATCATGCTCAGCTACAGGATAGGCAACGACGACTCGACCATGACTTCCAAGCAGATCGAAAAGAAGATGAACGCGATCGTCACCGTGCTTCAGAAGAAGGTCGGCGCCGAGCTCCGCTGAAACCGCTGATTTGCTTCGGCGCTCAGTTTCGGCCGCAGTCCGCAGCTCACTGCTTTTTTGCGGCAAATGCCGGCCCTGGTCCGGAAAAAATGGATCGAAATGAGCATCTGCCACGAAAACGCACCATAAGCGGCAGGCCGACAAAGCTGAAAGTAGGGCGAAATGAGCGCGCATCGCGAAAACGCACCATATACGGCAGGCCGGCAAGCTGAAAAATGGAGCGAAATGAGCGCCTGGCTCGAAAATGCACCATATACGGCAGGCCGGCAAGCTGAAAAATGGAGCGAAATGAGCGCCTGGCTCGAA
>CADBFL010000140.1 GCA_902793875.1 uncultured Eubacteriales bacterium
ACGGCGCCGTCGGAGGCGTGGATGTGCGCGGCGGAGGACCCGCGACAAGAGAGACCGATCTTCTGAGGAGTGAGAACTCCGCAGAGACTGTAAACGCCGTAATACTCAGCGGCGGATCCGCATTCGGACTCGAAGCGGCTTCAGGCGTGACGAGAGAACTGGCAGAACACGGGATCGGCTTCAGACTGGGAGATACGGTCGTTCCGCTGGTGTGCGGGGCCGCTCTCTTTGATCTCAACCTGGGAGACCGCAAGGCTTTTCCTGATGTAGCGATGGGCGTTGAAGCGACAAGGAATGCTTTCAACGGCAAATTCAGAAACGGCAATTCCGGCGCAGGCACCGGAGCGTCCGTAGGCAAGACTCTCGGCATAAAAAGAGCCATGAAAACAGGCCTCGGAACCTTTGCATGCGGAGACGGGTACATCGAGGTAGGCGCAGTCGTGGCGGTGAACGCGATGGGCGATGTCTATAACGGCGCGGGCAACATAATCGCCGGTCTTCGCACTGAAGACGGCAGCAGCATATACGGAACGATCAGGACTCTCAAGGGAATGGTAGTTCCGGAAAGTCCTGAAAAAACACAGGAAGCCGCTGAAGACAAGGACAGACTCGAACTCATCGAATCGATGTCCAGGGCCGAGCATAAGGAGAGGATGAAGGAAGTCGCCAGGGCTATCAAGGAAGAGTTCAGAAAGACAGATCAGTACAAAAGATCGGAGATCCTCGAAGCCGAAAGAAAGTACAGACAGGAAAAGCGCAGACAGGAACTTCTCAGACTGGAGCAGCTCAGAGCTCAGCAGTCCGAAGAAGAGCGTGAGAAAAGGCCTGCATACGCTAATGCCGCGGCATCAGCTCCGGAACCGGAACCTGCAGAAGCGCCGCAGGCTGAAGCGGAAGAGATCATCCGCGAAGAGATCCCGCAGAATGCAGCTGAGGCACACGCGGAGCCTGAGACCGGGACAGTCCATACATTCCTTGATGATGAGCCTTCGGGCAGGCACATGAGGCGCGAAGAGCCGGCAATGCCTGACGGATACGAAGAAGATGCGCCGGATGCAGAAACGCAGGCTATAGAAGAATTCCCTGATGAATCCGAAGACGCTTACGCAGAAGACGGCGATCTCGGCTATGACATCCCGTTCAATACCACGATCGGATGTCTCATCACGAACGCAAAACTCACGAAAGCCCAGGCAAACAAGCTCGCCTCCATACTCCACGATGCGTACGCAAGGGCCATCAAGCCCGTGCACAGCACGCTCGACGGAGACACGGTGTTCGTTCTCGCTTCCGGCAGACAGGAAGTGAATTTCGATGCATTCGCCGCTCTGGCCACCGATGTGATGCAGTATGCGATCATAGATGCGGCAATGTCCGCCAGAAGCGCATACGGACTCCCGTCGGCCTCGGATCTTGCGGCCCGGAGATAAAACCATGAAAAGACTTATACTCATCGACGGCAACAGTCTGCTGTTCAGAGCATATTTCGCAATGAGACCTATGGTCACTTCCAAAGGCATGCACACCCAGGGTGTGTTTGCCTTTGTTAATATGCTGAACAGGATCATAAATGACTACAGTCCGACTCACATGGCTGTCGCGTTCGACATGAAAGGCGGAACGTTCAGACACGATGTCTACAGCGAATACAAGGCGGGCAGGCTCAGGACGCCGCCGGAGCTTCTCTCGCAGATACCGGTGATGCACGAGGTGCTCGAAGCGATGAACATAGCCGTTCTCGAGGTCCCTCAGTACGAGGCTGACGACATCATCGGCACTGTCAGCTCAAAGGCCGAGCAGGAGGGCCTCGACACGCTCGTTATTTCGGGCGACAAGGACGAACTCCAGCTTGTCGGCGAACACGTCACCGTACTCATAAACAGGCGCGGAATGAGCGAATTTGACCTTTACGACACCGGGAAGATGATGGAAAGGTACGGCCTGACGCCTGAGCAGTTCATCGACCTTAAAGGCCTCATGGGCGACAGCTCCGACAACATACCGGGCGTGCCCGGCATAGGAGAGAAGAAGGGCATAGCCCTGCTGAAGGAATACGGCACTCTCGAGAACGTCCTCGAACACTCCGGCGAGATCAGGGGAAAGATGGGCGAGAATATCAGAGACAACATGGAGACCGCCCGCATGTCGAAGTGGCTCGCCACCATCAACAGGGAAGCTCCCGTGGATTTCACATGGGAAGATCTCGAATACACGGGACCTGACATGCAGAAGCTCGTCGCTTTATACACTGAGCTCGAGTTCAACAGCTTTCTGAAAAAACTGCAGGCCGCGGCGCCCGGTGATACGGCTGCGCCGTCATCGTCGCAGGATCTCAGGGCCGCTCTCGATAAAGTAAAGAGAGTGAATATCGAAGACTTCGTGTCCGGGGTATCTTCCGGCAGCGAGGTGTATATCGAGATGTCGACTAACGCCGATCATCTTGCGGAGCCCGTGATAAGAAGCATCGCTCTTTACAGCGCCGAAAAGGACATTGCCTGCGTAAGACAGCTGACGCCGATGGATGAGACATCGGTCGTGTCCGCGGTCGCCGGCATGGACTACAGACTCTGCGGATGCGGCCTCAAGCGCATCATCTATGCGCTCCTTTCAAAGCATGAGGACGATTACATCCCGCATTACGATGCGGCGATCGCAGAATACCTGCTCGATGCGAACAGGCAGAAATATCCTCTAGACAAGCTGCTTCTGAGATACAGCGGATATGTGGCTGCAGAGGACGAAGCGGCCGCTCTTTCGGACGCTGCCTCTGAGGATTCGCTTGAACTTTCGGACGATGATCTTGTCAGGAGAGCTTTTTATTCGGCAAAAGTCAGGGAGGAGCAGTCAAAGGCTCTGGATGAGGCCGGATGCAGGGAGCTCTTCGACAGCTGCGAGATGCCGCTCGTGCTGACTCTGGCACTCATGGAGCGCGAAGGGATCAGATGCGACAAAGAGATACTGAAAGGGATAGGAGAGGAGCTCACCGCGAGCATAAAGGAGCTCGAGGCCGGGATATACGAAAAAGCCGGGGCCGAATTCAATATCAACTCGCCGAAGCAGCTCGGAAGCGTGCTCTTCGAAAAACTCCTTATACCTTATCCGAAGCAGGGAAAAAACAAGAGCGGCTCGTATTCGACCGCCGCGGATGTTCTCGACAAGCTGAAGGACGACTACGACATAGTTGCGGATGTGCTTGCCTACCGCAAGGTATCCAAGCTCAACAGCACGTATGTAGAAGGCCTTCTGCCTCTGACGGGCGCGGACGGAAGGGTAAGGCCTCATTTCATGCAGACCGTTGCCGCGACAGGCAGGCTCAGCTGCACAGAGCCGAACCTCCAGAATATCCCGATCAGAGATGAGTACGGCAGGATGATAAGAAAAGCCTTCATCACGACTTCCGGAGACTACTCGTTCACAGGCTCTGACTATTCGCAGATAGAGCTCAGGATACTTGCCGCCTTAAGCGGCGACGAGTCTCTCATCGCGGACTTCAGGGCGGGCAAGGACATCCACAGAGCCACTGCTTCGAGGGTGTTCGATATCCCCGAAGATGAAGTGACAGCCCTCGACAGGACGCGCGCAAAGGCCGTCAATTTCGGCGTCGTCTACGGAATGAGCGGCTTCGGACTCGGCGAGAGCCTGAACATATCAAGAGCCGAAGGCCAGAAGTACATCAACGAGTATTTTGCCAAACACGGGGCTGTCAAGGAATACCTTGACAGGCAGATAGAAAACGGCGAAGAAAACCGCGAGGTACGGACTTACTTCGGCAGGATCAGAAAGATCCCGGAATTCGCCTCCAGAAAGTTCATGGAAAAGGAGCTTGCCAAAAGGCTGGCCATGAACACCCCTATACAGGGAACCGCCGCCGATATCATCAAGATCGCCATGAATTCCGTGTCGAAGGAGCTCAGAGCCGGCGGCCTGAGATCCAGACTCATACTGCAGATACACGATGAACTCATAGTCGAGGGGCCTGACAGCGAACTCGCGCAGGTCAGGGAGATACTCGAAAGATGCATGAGCGGCGCGGCCGATCTGGCCGTTGACCTCGTATGCGACATACATACCGGAAAGACCTGGTATGAACTCAAGTGACAGGGAGAAAAAAGATGCTGAACATAGCCATCACCGGAGGCATCGGTTCGGGCAAGACCTGCGTGACCGAAATAATAAGATCGCACGGATTCACAGTCATTGACGCTGACGCCATGTCCAGAGAGATGACCTCTTCCGGCGGAAAAGCCATGCCTTATATCAGGGAGAAATTCGGACCGGAGTACATCCTCGAAGACGGCAGTCTGGACAGGGCGAGGATGCGGGATCTCGTATTCAGGGATCCCGCAAAGAAGGCTCTCCTGGAGGAGGGCACGACCAGAGCAGTGCTCGAAGACATCGAGGCGATAAAGAAAGACAGGGAACGCGCCGGAGAAAAGGCCGTGTTCTACGACATACCGCTGCTTTTCGAGACAGGGACCGAGGGGGACTATGACGCGGTATGGGTCGTGACCGCAGACTACCGGACAAGAGCTGCAAGGATAATGGAGCGCGACGGGATAGACGAAGGGATGATCGATCTCATAATGGGGTCCCAGGAAAACGAAGAATCCGGGAAGGCGAAGGCCGATCTTGTCATCTGCAATAACGGCACGATGGATGAGCTCGAACAGGCCGTCGAAAACGAAAATGCTCTGTCTTCATACGGTCTTCTCGGCTGAAAGAGCGCGAAATCAGAAAAAACAAAAAATCTTTCATTTCAGCCTTGCATTTGAAATGAAAAGTGTCTATAATCGGTAAGTGCCGTGTGGATGTGGCGGAATTGGTAGACGCGCATGGTTGAGGGCCATGTGGGTGAAACCGTGCTGGTTCGAGTCCAGTCATCCACACCATTTTTTTAGCCAAATTGCCATCGGCCGGCGTGGCGGAATTGGCAGACGCGCGGGATTCAAAATCCCGTGATAGCAATATCGTGTGGGTTCGACCCCCACCGCCGGCACCAAATAAAAGCATCAGGATAAGCGGAGGTAATTATGAACCCTAACAGCCCTACATTCAGTCTCGTATTGATGGGTCTTCTGATAGTCATGATCTATTTCATGATGATCAGACCTCAGAGAAAGAAAGATAAAGCTGACAGAGAGATGAGAGAAGCGATGAAGGTCGGCGACGAAGCCATCACCATCGGCGGCATCGTCGGAAAGATCGAAAAGATCAACGACAAGACCGTTGTCATCTCCACCACGGCCGGAAAGAACAAGATCGAGTTCCTCAAGACCGCGATCGCAAGCGTCAGCTCCAAGGACGCCGCAGGCAATAAGCAGGCGGCAAAGGATGAGCCTAAGAAAGAAGAAGCCGAAGAGAAAAAGGCTCCTTCCAGAGACAAGAAGGTCACTCCTAAAAAGCTCGGCAAGAAGGCCGAAGAGGACGAAAAGACCGAAGAGAAGTAACAGACGGTCAGTTTGCAGCATGACGATGCGCCTCCACTAAATGTGGGGGTGCATTTATTATCTTCAGCTTTCACCTACTATATATGCTCCCGATGTGTTAAAATATTAATTCAGAAAAATAAGAGCGATTATAAGGGTATCGATATGACTAACAAAGGGATAAAACTGATTCTCGTGCTGATGATGACTGCGGTCATCGCATGCTGTCCGGCGGCAGCCGCATCGGGAGACGACTCTTCCGTTAACGTCGATGTCACGGGACAGAAGGAAGGCTATTCAGCTGTCCTTTACGACAATACGAACGGTCTTCCTACATCTGAAGCGAACGCGATAGCAGAGACCTCGGAAGGATTCATATGGATAGGAAGCTACGGCGGCCTGATCAGATATGACGGAAATACTTTCGAAAGGATAGACTCGACCACCGGCATCGCCAGCGTGGTGAGCCTTTTCGTCGACAGCAAAGACAGGCTGTGGATAGGAACGAATGACAGCGGGGCCTTTGTCATGGATAAAGGCGAGTACACTCAGTTCAGCAAGGACGACGGGATCGAGTCTCTTTCGGTCAGGGCATTTTCTGAAGATGCTGCAGGGAATATATATATCGGGACGACGAAGGGCATCTCCGTTGTCGGAAACGACATGAAGCTCACGAGCATCGAAGATGAGAAGATCAGCGAGGCATACGTCTGGGAGATCAACGCCGGGAAGGACGGCGCCCTGTACTGCAACACCAACAGCAACGAGGTCTTCACTCTCAGAGACGGAAAGCTCAGCGAATATTATACGGCCGAAGACCTCGGCATAGACGACGCCACATGCGTTACTCCTGATGACAGCAATCCCGGCATGGTATACATAGGCACTGAAGAGTCGACGGTCTATCACGGCACTCTGTCAGAAAAACTGAGCGACAAGGCATCCGTGGACATCGCGCCGGCGGCATACTGCAAGAGCATAACGCCTATAGACGATCAGGTATGGGTGACGACCGACTCGGGGATATGCATCATCAGGGACGGGAAGGCCTATGAACTGGAAGATCTTCCGATGACGCACTCCATCGATGAGATGCTGACCGATTACCAGGGCAATCTGTGGTTCACGTCTTCCAGACAGGGTGTGATGAAGATCGTGCGCAACAGGTTCCTCGACGTTTTCGAGAAATACGGTCTGGAGCCGGCTGTCGTGAACACCACCTGTGAATTCCACGATCAGCTGTACATAGGAACGGATGCAGGGCTGACGGTAATCGATGAAAAAGCGGGCGAACAGGTCACCGGCGAGCTGACGTCTCTTCTGGAAGGATCGCGCATAAGGAGCATCGAAAGAGACAGCAAAGGCAATATATGGCTGTCCACTTTCAGCCCGAACTGCCTTGTCAGATATGACGGCGCGTCCATAAGAAGATTCACTGTCGAAGACGGACTTCCGTCAGAAAGGATCAGATGCGTTTCCGAGACGAAAGACGGACGCATGCTGGTCGCCTGCACGGGCGGCGTCGCGGTCATCGAAGGCGACAGCGTCACAAAGGTATACAACGACAGCGACGGCCTGATGAACACAGAGATACTGACCGTCGCCGAAGCGGACAACGGCGACCTCGTTTTCGGATCTGACGGAGACGGACTTTATATCATCCGCGACGGAAAGACCGAACACATCGGCACGGACGACGGCCTTACATCGGATGTCGTCATGCGCATCAAAAAGGACAGGACGAGAGACATCATGTGGCTTGTGATGAGCAACTCCATAGGATATCTCGATAAAGACGGAAAAGTGACCCCGATACATAAGTTCCCTTATTCGAACAATTTCGACATCTACCAGAACAGCAGGGATGAGATGTGGGTCCTTTCGAGCAACGGCATATATCAGGTGCCGACTTCCGAGATGCTCGAAAACAAGACGATAAACCCGACGTTCTATGATACGGACAACGGGCTTCCGTGCATCGCCACGGCGAATTCATACAGCGAGCTCACCGATGACGGAGACCTCTACATAGCCGGAAACACCGGGGTCAGCCGCGTAAACATCAATACCGACTTTGACGATGTCGCAAGGACAAAGGTAGCGGTGCCGTACGTCGAGGCCGACGGAAAGTACTATTATCCGAACGCAAAAGGCGTTATCGCCGTGCCCGTGCATCCTTCGAAGCTGACGGTGTACCCTTATGTATTCACGTATTCTCTGATCAACCCTGATGTCACGTATTATCTGAAGGGCTTCGACAAGAGCAGGTCAAAGGTCAAGAGAAGCGAGCTCGTTCCGCTGGACTACACCAACCTGAGAGGCGGGACATATGATTTCGTCGTCGACCTTTCGGATTCGATGGGGCACGATACTGCCGAATACACGACGAAGATAATAATAAACAGGGCGTTTTACGAGCAGCCGTGGTTCTACGCGCTGGCTCTGATGGCGCTGGGCCTGCTCATGGCGCTGACGGTCAGACTTTTCACCCTGCGCCAGAAAAGGGCCTACGAAAAGAAAGAGAAAGAAAACAA
>CADBFL010000141.1 GCA_902793875.1 uncultured Eubacteriales bacterium
CCTCGCTCAGCTTCCGGAGTGGTCACGCAGCTTCTCCCTGCAGCTGTAGCGCAAGCCGCGGCAAAAATGTGTATGATCCGGTCATTTTCCGGATTTCATGCACATAAACCACCTGATCGAAGCGTTCCTGAAGCACGTAAGCATAAAAAATGTGTATGAAATGCCTGTTATCGACGATTCATACACATAATTTGTTGAAATATTGTGTATGAACTCCCCGTTTCCGGGCATTTATACACAATTTTTCTTTTTTTAAGCCATTTTTTAGAGTCAGATCCCGAAATTTGTGTATGATCTTATTATTTTTCCGAATTCATACACAAATTCACCGGAACACTGAGCGGCAGGTCCCTGACTTGTCCGGCGGCAGGTCTGTGATCTGATCTGATGTGATGTGACCTGACCTGACCTGATCTGATGTGATCTGATCCGGCCCGGTCCGCTACTTTATCACTTCCCGGCCGCCCATGTACGGTCTCAGCGCTTCAGGTATGACGACGCTGCCGTCCTCCTGCTGATAGTTTTCGAGTATGGCCGCGACCGTTCTGCCGACCGCAAGTCCCGATCCGTTCAGCGTATGCACGAATTCAGGCTTCGAATCCTTGTCCCTTCTGAACCTGATGCCCGCGCGCCTCGCCTGGAAGTCCTCGAAGTCCGAGCAGCTCGAGATCTCGACATATCTGCCGTAGCTCGGCATCCACACTTCGATATCGTAGGTCATCGCCGAACTGAATCCGAGATCGCCGGTCGAAAGCCTGACTACCCTGTACGGTATCGACTACCCTGTACGGTATCCCGAGTCTTATCAGGACTTCCTCTGCGTCGGCCGTAAGCTTTTCGAGCTCATCATACGAAGTCTCAGGTGTCGTGAACTTGACCATCTCGACCTTGTTGAACTGGTGCTGGCGGATCAGCCCTCTGGTATCCCTGCCCGCGGAGCCCGCCTCCTTGCGGAAGCACGGTGTATATGCCGTATAATATACCGGCAGTTCATCTCCCGGGATTATCTCCTTCGCCCTCAGGTTGGTCACAGGGACTTCGGCCGTCGGGATGAGGAACATATCCTTCGCCGGAAGATAAAACATGTCGTCTTCGAACTTAGGCAGCTGGCCGGTTCCTGTCATCGTCTCGCGGTTTGCCATAAACGGCGGCAGGATCTCGGTATATCCCTGCTCTTCCGTATGCAGGTCGAGCATGAAATTGATGACGGCCCTTTCGAGCTTTGCTCCGAGCCCTTTATACACAGTGAACCTCGCGCCGGCGATCTTGCCCGCGCGTTCAAAGTCCAGGATATCCAGGCCTTCGCCGATGTCCCAGTGAGCTTTCGCTTCAAAGCCGAACTCCTTCGGCTCGCCGACTCTGCGCAGCTCGACGTTGTCGGAATCGTCCTCACCGGTCTGTACCTGAGGATTCGGGACGTTCGGTATCCCGAGCAGCACGTTCCTCAGCTCCTCCTCGACTTCAGCGACCTCGCCGTCGAGTTCCTTGATGCGGGCCGAGAGCTGCTTCATCTCTTTAAAGAGTTCCGATACGTCTTTCCCCTCTTTCTTAAGCTTAGGCACCTCCCTCGAAGTGACGTTCTGCTTGTTTTTGAGAGCCTCGACTTCAGCGAGGATCTCCCTCCTCTTCACATCGAGGTCCCGGGCTTTTTCGATTTCGAAATCGCCCTTGCAGCGTCTTTCGACTCCGGCTTTAACTTCGTCATAGTGTTCTCTGATCCGTTTGATATCCAGCATTTTCGTGTTCCTTTTTTCCGATTATATATTGGCTTTTTATTGGCGGTTCCGGCAGCGGAGACGCATTCTTCAGCCGGCGCGTCCCGCGATCAGAATATGTTCCTTCTGTATCTCGCGTAGACCTCGCGCAGCTCTTCGAGCTTCTCTTCGATCTCGTTCTCGTATCTGCTGAGCGCAGGGTAATCGGCCGCTTCTATTGCCTTGCGGGCCTTCATCAGGAGCGATTCTCTCCCCTTCTCCTCATGTCCGATCAGTGACTTGAGCTCGGTTATCTTCGCCCAGTTCACAGCATCGTATTCGTTCGAGTCGTCCTCGTGAAGCTTCACGCAGCTCCTCAGGACATCCATGGTGTTCGGGATGTACCTGTCGTGGTATTCCATCGACCATTTGAGTATCATCTGTTCCCGGTACGAGCGGAGCGTCTTCTCGTCGGCCTCATTGCCTCCGGTTATCAGAGTGACCCTGTCAGGATCGAAGCAGCTGTCGCCCCAGTTGAGGAAGCTCTCCCATACGTTGGCAGGAGCTCTGCCGAAGAGCCGCTCTCTTTCTTCAGCCGTGTAGTCTGTAAAGATATCGCGCTCCGACCTGTATTCGCGGTCCGTCTCGAGATAAAAATCCTTTTCTCCGTACTTCTTGCTTATCGAAGCTTCGAGTTCTTCAGATGTCTTGCCCGCCGCCAGCACGGCCTTTATGCCTTCGAGCATGATCCTGAATACCGAACCGATGACCAGGTATGTGTTGGAATGAGGGTTCGGCGACCTGAGCTCGAACCTCGTCGAAAGCGGGTTCTTGCGGTCTCTTACCAGACCCACCAGCACGGTCCTGTTTCGTGATGGCGTCAGGTGATCCTGCCCGAGCGACGTGACCACGCAGACCGGGGCCTCGTAGCCCGGCTTGAGCCTCTGGAACGAATCGTGCGTAGGCGCGACTACAGGATAGACCAGCCCGTAGTTTTTGAGAAGACCCATCAGAGCGCCGTATCCCAGCGGACTCATGAAATTCCCGTCAGGATCAGCCGGCTCGAAGACGTTCACTCTGCTGCCGTCCTTAAGTTTTACGGATATCCCGAAGTGGGTGTGCTCGCCCGAGCCGGCCACTCCGTAGATCGGCTTCGCCAGAAAAGTGACTTCAAGGCTGTTCATTCGGAACACGTCCCTGATGATATGTCTTATCTGGGCCTCGTTGTCAGCAGCCTGCATCGGGTCTGCGTATTTCCAGTCGATCTCCAGCTGCTCCATGATATGGTCGAAGTTGCCGGAGTTTCCCATCTTTGCCTTTACTCCGCCGACCTCCTTATGTCCCATCTCAACGCCGAAGCCGTAGTGATCGAGTATCTCAAGGGTCTGCTCCAGCGCCGTTGCGACAGGTCCGGAGACCCTCTGCCAGTATTGCTCCTTGAGTTCCTGCGCGATCGAGAGCTGATCGCGATCGGCCCTGTCGTCAGGCGTCTTTACCCAGAATTCGAGCTCGGTCGCGCTGTTGAGCAGTATCTCGTCTATGTCATCGACGCTGTCCACACCTCCGGTGTGCCCGAATACATACGGATGCGCCTCAAGCTCCTTTCTGAGCTCTTCGGCAAACATGTCGACCGACTCTTTCAGATATATCCTCGGCCCCACCAGGGTATCTCCGTTGTGCCGCAGATATGACGGTATCCTCAGCGTACCCGTCGGAAGACCGGTCTCGTAGTCGATGTTGTCGTAGTTATACTCCACGAACCAGTTGACCTCCATGTCTGGCACCAGGTCGACCCTCGCATTCGAAAGGTCTGCGATAGTCGGCAGCGCAACGGAGGACCCGTCGGTCTGGACTCCGTCCGCAAGCATCTTCCCCATATTTTCGAGGAGCAGCCCGACCGGGATCTTCTCGTCGGTGTTGTGGTTTCCCATGTCGACGGCCGTAAACGATACGAACTTGACCTCAGGATGGGCCAAAAGGCGGCTCCGGACCGCCTCTTCATCGTGCTCGTCCGGAGTCAGTGTATACAACATTCTGTTCAAATCAAAATCGATCATGCGCTTTCGCCTTCTTCCTTATCTCTCTGTCCCCTGAATATCCGGCCGGGGGAACAGGTCCCCTGGCCGTTGATCCTTTTTATGCGGACCGGACATATCTGCCGGCCGGTCCCGTTCTATTCGGCCGCGTCAGGCGTGCCGTCGCCGCCGGTCGTGTCAGAAGCCGGCGCTGAAGGCGCGCCGCTCTCGTTGGCGAGCTTGGTCAGATAGCTCTCGAGCTGGTTGATGTACTTGCCGTAGCCCTCCCAGTCGCCGTTCTTCTGGCACTCGATGGCCTTGTCGTATGCATTCTGGGCCTTGAGGACGAGCGATCTTACATCATCGCTCTGATCTCCCTGGCCGTCGTTGATGCTTCCCACGTCATTGCCGGCGTCACCCGCATTGCCTCCGAAGAGGCTCAGCAGGGCCTCGGCCAGAGTAGGCTCGTAAGCGATCTTGTCCTGGTAGGCAACGATGACTCGCTTTACCTCCGGGATAGCCTGGTTCGTGGCCTCAAGATACACAGGCTCGACGTACAGCAGCGATGTGCCGATAGGTATTACGAAGAGATCTCCTCTCTTGTAGGTGGTCCCGGACGATTTCCACAGCGAGAACTCCTTGGATATCTCGGTGTTCTGGTCGATCTGGGCCTCTATCTGCATCGGGCCGTAGATGGTCTTGTTCTTCGGCATCGTGTACACGATCAGCTGACCGTAGTTGTCGCCGTCATTGCGGCCCATCATGATGGCCGTCATGTTCTGCTTGGACTTCGGAGTGAACGGCACCATGTTGATGAACTCGGCGCCCTCTTCAGTGTCAGGCAGGTTGAATACGTAGTAGCTCGGATCCATTTCGACATCCTCTGTGCCGTAGATCTGATGCGCGATATCCCAGAGGTCCTCCTTCTGGTAGAAGACCTTGACCTCGTCCATGTGGTACTTGGAATATACCTGCGCCTGGATCTTGAACATGGCGTTCGGATATCTCAGGTGGCTCTTCAGTTCTTCAGGGATCTGATCCTTGGTCTTGAACAGCTTAGGATAGATCTTCCTGTATGTCTGAGCGATCGGGTCCTCCTCATCCACGATGTAGAAGTCGACGCTTCCGTCATAGGCGTCGACCACGACCTTGACGGAGTTTCTGATGTAGTTCGTCAGATTGACGCCCTCTTCCTGGTACGGCTCGGAGTACGGATACTTGCTGCTTGTAGTGTATGCGTCGATTATCCAGTAGAGCTTGCCGTCCACGATCGTCATGTACGGATCCTCTTCATACGAGAGATACGGCATCACCTTTTCGACCCTGCTCACGACATCCCTGATGTACATGATCTTGGACTGCGAAGTGATATTGGACGAAACGAGTATGTTGACGCTTCCCTCCCTGATGGCGAAGAGCAGCCTGTTGAGCAGGTTGAGCTTGATGCCCGTCTTTCCTTCATACGAGGTGTATTTGTTCTCGCTTCCGTCCGGATAGTCGAACTCGGCTTCCTTTGTATTTACGATGACGTAGTCCTTCGAAAGCTCGCCGAAGTAGATCTCAGGTCTGTCGATCTTCAGCTCTTCCACATTGGTCTCAGGCGGGATGTTGCCCTCGATAACGTCAGGCTGACCCGACGAAGTGACCTTGTCGACCTG
>CADBFL010000142.1 GCA_902793875.1 uncultured Eubacteriales bacterium
TCCCACCTGTTCCCATCCCGAACACAGTAGTTAAGCTCCTTTGCGCCGATGATACTTGGGGGGTGACCCCCTGGGAAATTAGGACCTCGCCACTTTTTTCTTAAGGCCCCATGGTCAAGCGGTTAAGACATCGCCCTTTCACGGCGGTAACCCGGGTTCGAGTCCCGGTGGGGTCACCATAAAAGGGCAGGTCGTAAGATCTGCCTTTTGTGATATATGCGGACGTGGTGGAACTGGCAGACACGCAAGATTTAGGTTCTTGTGCTCAGGCGTGAAGGTTCGAGTCCTTTCGTCCGCACCATAAGGCGAGCATGCGCTCGCTTTTTTCGATGACGAAAGGACTCTCACCTGCGGTTCCCCCTTTCAGGGACTAGCGCTGCGCGCGTCGGAGTCCTTTCGTCCGCACCATACGGCGAGCATGCGCTCGTTTTTTTTGATGACGAAAGGACTCTCACTGTGGATAAGTGCCTTATCGGGCATAAAATCAAATAACGGGATCTGAAACCTTTATAAAGCCTGAAATTCCAATGGAAAGGGCCTCTGTCCCAGAACAGAAGGCTCTTTTTTATTGCATGAAATCACGCATTTTATGACCGTAAAACGACATTAATCTGATGGCAATATCTGTACAGTTTTGACGCGCGTTTTTCGCTATATTTGACGCAGGAGGAGAAGCGATGAGACTGGGGATACTGATCAGAGACGGAGATTACAGGGACGCGCTCATAGACAGGCTGTCGTCATACGATAACGATTTATTCGTTAATATCATAGGCAGAAACAGAGGCGATGCTTCAGACTGTCTCATACTTACAGACATAAGACCAGAGGAGTTCGATAATGACATTTTGTCACAGATATCTGGCAGGACGGTTTTTCTGAGCGCATGCCCGGACGAAGATAACGGGAGCGGCGATGCTTACCGGAGCGTGTTCAAGTACGTGGGAGTAAACACTCTTTTATCTGAGCTTATGCTCGCCTATAACGAATGGCGCGGGAATGTGAGCATCAGAAACTATACGGGGAGGATCATAACCGTCTGCAGCGAGTCGGACGCGTCTTCATCGGACAAGGCTTCGTCTCTTGCCAGACAGATAGTATACAGGCAGGGCGGAAGGGTCCTCCTTATGAGCCTTGGATATATTAATGATCACGGGACGAACGATGATGACAGAGTCAACAGATTCGCAAGACTCATGTATGCGATCAGGACCGGAAGAGAGCGCGCCTCTGACAGCTTTACATTTACGGACAGCTACGGAGTATCATTCCTCATGCTTCCGTGCGGCATCAATCCGCTTGCATATCTGAACGAGGACGAGATCAAAGGAGTCATAAGGGCTCTTTCGGGAAGGTTCGATTCACTGGTTCTTGATATAGGGACATGTCTCAGAAAAGAGAACATGACCCTGATGAAAGAATCGGACAACATAGTCTGCTTTGAAACGGGCCGCAGATTTCCGGGACTGGCCGACATGATCAGCGGACAGACTGAAACGGCGGTAACTCTTATAAAAATGACGGGAGAGACAGATGAGGCGCTTGCCATAGATGACTGCATAAGAGAGATCTTCGGGAAGGAAACGACATGAGAAAGACAAGAGCAGTGACAGTGAGCGAATACGGACCGCACATAGACGACATGGTCAGATCCATCCGCAAATGGATGACGGAGATGGATGTTCCGCCGGACAGCGAGGAGACTCTGAGAAAATGCGAGGACGTATTCTTCGGATCGGAGCTTTCATACCGGACCGGACCTTACGAAAACGAGATCATTATAGACAGCATGCATCACAGACTCGTGCACAGGTACGGGATACTGACCGATCTTCTGAATGATCCGGGCATCAACGAGATCATGGTGAACGGTCCTGACAGGATATACATAGAAAAAGAGCGCCGGCTGATGCGCGTCGATGACGCATTTACATCGGTATCCGAACTCGAAGAGATCATAAGGATGTTCGCTTCCGATGTTCACCGGGAAATAAACGAAGCAAATCCCATCGTGGACGCGAGGCTCCCTTCGGGGTACAGGGTGAACGGAGTTCTCAGGAATGTCGCCCTGAACGGACCGATACTGACGATACGAAAGTTCAGGGAAAAAGAGATCGAGATGTCTGAACTCGTTGGCTGCGCGAGCCTGTCGGAGGAATGCGCGCTCGACCTGGCAGCTCTTGTGAAAAGCGGATACAACATTTTCATAAGCGGCGGCACTTCATCCGGAAAGACGACGTTTCTGAACGCTCTGACCGCCTTCATAGGCGAAAACGAGAGGGTGATAACCATAGAGGACTCTGCCGAACTCGTCATAAGTCATATCCAGAACAAAGTCCAGATGGAGTGCAGGGCGGCCAATTCGATAGGAAAGGGAGAGGTGAGCATGACGCAGCTCATCAGGACCAGTCTCAGAATGAGGCCGGACAGGATAATCGTCGGAGAGGTCAGAGGACGCGAAGTCATAGACATGATACAGGCCATGAATACGGGCCATGACGGCAGCATGTCCACCGGACACGGCAATTCGATCAAGGGCATGCTCAACCGGCTGGAGACCATGTATCTGGCGGACTCGCAGGTATCCGTAAGCTCGGTGAGGAACCAGATCGCAAATGCGATAGACATCTTCGTCCACCTTAAGAGGGATGCCAGAGGCAGAAGGCGGGTAGAGGAGGTCGCAGAGCTCACGGGCTTTGACGGAAGCGATTATCTTATCAACTATCTGTACAGAGCGGGCAGCGACGGAAGGCTCGTTCCGACCGGAAAGAGCCTCTGCGACAGAGAAAGGCTCATCAGGGGCGGATTCGCAGACAGGCTCTGCGAAGACGCGGATAAAGATCCGGGGAGGGCGTCATGACTGATCTGAGGATATATACATTCAGTAAAAAAGAGGAGGTCCTCTTCTGGGCTGCTCTTGCGGCTGCCGGGCTCGCGATCTCATACCTCATGTACAGGAACATCCTGTTTGCGGTCGTGATAATCCCTTTCTCGCGCCGGATCAGAAGCTTTGTCACCGACAGCCTGATCGAGAGGAGGCGCAGGCGCTACATCACGGAATTCAAGGATTTTCTGTTCATGGCGTCGACGGCCATAGGAGCGGGAAGGTCCATGAAGGATGCGATCGCCGAGGCAATACCTTCGCTGAGGAACATACACGGCAGCAGGTCGGTGCTGGTTCGCGACCTTGAAAAGGCGCATGAAAGGATGGAAGTAGGCGGAGAGAACGACATAAACGTTCTGAGAGACATGGCCGAACTCTCAGGCCTTGAGGATGTCCATGATTTCGTGACCATCTACTCCATATGCAAGATGACCGGGGCAAGTCTCATAACCGCTCTCAACAAAGCCGCCGCAGTGATAATGGAAAAGATGAGCATCGACAGAGAGATCGAAGAACTCATAAAGCGCAAGGAAAGCGAAGGGCTGGTCATATTCGTGATGCCTGTGATCATAATACTGTTTCTCAACATCACGGCTCCCGACTACATAGCTCCTCTTTACGAGACGGTCGCGGGACGGGTAATAATGACTGCGGTCTGCGCGTCCAGCATAGGCATATACGCCATGATACGCAGGATAGTCAGCGTGGAGATATAAAGATGAACGAACTGGCGGAAGCTGTAAAAACAAAATATTCAGAACTGAGACAGGACAAAAAACTGATGTCGGGCATCTACGCCGTCACGCTGGTGACTGCACTTCTGGTGCTGGCTCTGGTGATAAAGGGCCCTGAAGAAAGCGGGAAGCTCATAGCGGATGATTCGGGCAATGTGACCGGTATCAGCAGAAAGAATACCGACCGGACCGAAAAATACGATCTGAGCCTCAGCATAGAAGACGGAGGAGAGATGATCGAAAGAGACGTGACTCTTACGCTGCGGGCCGGCAGAAAAGAGCGTGAAGCTTCCGCAGCATCCGGGAGGGACGAAAAGGAAGCATCCGTCGAAGCGGGCATAAACAGCGTCATCAGCGAGGTCGAGTATTCGGAGGGAAGCCTCATAGACCTGCCTGCGACCCTCCCGGACGGGACTGCGATAAGATGGTCGGCGTCCGGAAAGAAGGACAACTCCATGATGCTGATAATAGCAGCGGTATATACGGGCCTGATAGTCCTTATGATAGCCGGGAGCGGAGGCCGCGACAGATCAGCGGATCAGATGAGAAAGTCGATACTGAGGGGACTGCCCAGATTCTGCAATCAGCTGTTTCTGATGATGAACGCGGGTCTCATACTTAGCGATGCCTTCGATACGATAACGGGCAGCTACGGCATGTATGACGAAAAAGAGCTCAGCATGTTCGAAAAGGAGATCTCGGCTCTCGGCGAAGCGACGGACGGACACAGAAGAAGCACAGCCGAAGTGATAAACGAATATGCGGTGAAGCACGATGTCAAGGAGCTCATTAGGATAGCGAGCATCCTGACGGAGAATGAAAAGAGAGGCAGCGATGTCATCGACAGTCTCGCAAGAGAAAGCAGATATCTGTGGGACGAGCGAAAGACCGTCGCGCGCGAAAGCGGCAAGATGATAGACACCAGAATGGCGTATCCGCTGGGACTCCTGCTGATACTGCTCATAGTTATTACCATGGCGCCGGCGCTTCTCGGGATGTAGCAGCATGCGGCTTCGTCCCGGAGCGGTT
>CADBFL010000143.1 GCA_902793875.1 uncultured Eubacteriales bacterium
ACGGCCAGCATGATGGTCGGCTGCACCTCGAGTATGTCTTTTCTGATGTATTTGAGCCCGCGGCTGAATGCGACTGTCGCTCCGCTGTATACGCATGAGAGGAAGGTCGCAGTGCACTCGTAGCAGTGATGCATAGGCAGCACCGAGAAGCAGATGTCCTTCGGGCGCGCCTCGAACATCGACTGCACCAGCATGGTGTCGAGCATGAGATTGCGGTGGCTCAGCATGACGCCCTTCGAGACGCCCGTCGTGCCGCTTGTAAAGATGATGGACGCGAGATCGGTGTTCACCACCTGCGACTCGGCGTAGCGGCGGTCTCCGTTCCAGAGCATGCGGCGGCCTGCGTCGCGGAGCCTGACCCACGAAAGAAGCCCATTCTTCTCGTCCTCGTGCTCTTCCATGTCGGCGTTGATGACGTATCTGAGGCGGGTCCTGCCGTCAGCCTTGATCTGTTTGAAGATCTCGTAGTACTTGTTGTTTATGGTGATGACGGCTTCGACATCGCCCTTTATGGTCAGCTGCTCGAGCTCGCTCTGATTGAGCTCCCTGTCGAGAGGAACGACGACTCCGACTCCGCCGACGATCGCGAGGTAGGACTCTCCCCACTCAGAGGAATTCCTGCCGATGAGTGCGATATGCCTTTCCTCGAGACCGAGCTCTATGAGCGATGTTCCGATCGCGTATACATCCTCGCGGGCCTGGCGGAAGCTGATCTTCCTGAACGGCTGGTTCGGCTTGTACTTCTGCATGAAGAGGGGGAGGTCCGGGTGCTCGTTCGCGCTGTAATCCAGCATGTCCCTCAGATCCGTCACCACGTGCTTGTCCTTGAAGAGGTAGCGCTTGTCCTTGGATTTCTTCAGCTCGTCGAGCATCTGTCCGATGACTTCGCGCTCGCGCCTCTTGATGTTTCTGTATTCTGACTCCGTAAATCTTCTGCTCATTCCCTTTTCCCTGCGGATGCTTCGCTGACTGCGGACGCGGAGAGAGGTCCCTCCTCCGATACAGCGTGCATTATCCGTCGTTTATATATATAATTGTAGCGATAACAGATGCGTATTCTGTAACTATGGGATTATACCATACTTGCAGGTAAAAGAAAGAAGGGAATATATAAAACATGGAACTCAGCGAACTGAAAATAATCGATCTGAAGGAGAGCATTCTCGCCGACAACGACGCGGACGCCGAAAAGCTCCGCAAAGAGACCGCGGATCAGAACGTTTACTACATCAACGTCATGTCCTCTCCGGGAGCCGGCAAGACGACGACGCTGCTGGGCCTGACAGGCAGGCTCAGGGACGGGTATAAGATAGGCATACTCGAGGCGGACATCGACGGCGACGTGGACACTAAGACGATGCTCGACGCGGGCCTTAAGGCGGTGCAGCTCCACACGGGCGGCATGTGCCACCTCGACGCCGACATGAGCAGGCAGTCTCTCAAAGAGATAGGAGCGGAGGATCTCGACCTCGTCATACTCGAGAACGTAGGCAATCTCGTGTGCCCTGCGGAGTTCGACACGGGAGCCGACATGGATCTCGTCATACTCTCTGTGCCCGAGGGCGACGACAAGCCGCTCAAGTATCCTCTGATGTTCGAGAAGGCGGATGTCGTTCTGCTCAACAAGACAGACGCGATGGAGGCCTTCGACTTCGATGTGGACAGATTCAGGGAGTATGTCGCGATGAGAAATCCTGACGCGCCGGTATTCCTCGTATCCGCGGCGACGGGCGAGGGCCTGGATGAGGTGGCGGAGTGGCTCCGCGGCAAAGTGGATTCCAAGATAAGATAGATAATAGATGCTTTTGCCGGTCAACGGGCTGAGACCCGGTCGAAGCGAGGTATAGCAATACAAAAGGAAGTGAAAAGATGGCAGTAAAGGTAATAGATGTAAACGTAGGCATATTCGAAGAGAACGACCGCATCGCGGGCGAGGTCAGGGCTTTCAACAAAAAGAACGGGACACTTATGGTCAACATCATGGCGTCTCCGGGCTCGGGCAAGACGACGACTCTTCTGAGGACCATAGACGACCTCGGCGATGAGTACACCATCGGCGTGATGGAGGCTGACATAGACGCGACTGTCGACGCCGAGAAGATGGCGGACGCGGGCGTGCGCACTATGCAGATACATACGGGCGGCGAATGCGCGATGGATGCGGCGATGACGATGTCTGCTCTGAACGAGTTCGACACGGCGGGACTCGACCTCATATTCCTCGAGAACGTCGGGAATCTCGTATGCCCGGCCGAGCAGGACACGGGCGCGGACCTGAACGTCGAGATACTCTCGCTTCCCGAGGGCGACGACAAGCCTCTCAAATACCCTCTGATGTTCACGGTATGCCAGGCGGTCATCGTCAACAAGACCGACACGAGAAAGTTCTTCGAGTTCGACGACGAGGCTTTCGTGAAGAGGGTCCGCGATCTGAATCCGCTGGCTGAAGTGTTCTTTGTGTCGGCAAAGACGGGCGAGAATTTCGATGAATGGACCGACTGGCTTCGCAACCGGCTGGAAGAAGCGAAAGGACAGACGAAAGGGGATAATAGATGATATACGATGTGGCAATAGTAGGCACGGGTCCGGCGGGACTGTCGGCGGCGCTTACGCTGAAACTCCACAACAAGGAGATCATCTGGTTCGGCTCGGAGGCGCTGAGCGACAAGGTCGGCAAGTCCGAAAAGATAGCGAATTATCCGGGGGTCCCGATGGTCAGCGGAGCCGAGCTCAACATGAAGTTCCGCGAGCAGGCGAAGGAAATGGGCCTTGAAATGACTGAAAAGAGGGTCACCAACATCGCCGACATGGGCGACCGCTTCATGGTGCTTGCGGACAACGACATGTACGAGGCGAAGACGCTGCTTCTCTCGACGGGCGTCGCTGCGGCGAAGGGCATGGAGAACGAGGACAGGCTGCTCGGCATGGGCGTAAGCTACTGCGCGACCTGCGACGGATTCCTGTACAAGGGAAAGACCATCGCCGCGTACTGCACTGACGAGCGCATGGAGCACGACCTGCGCTACCTCGAGGAGATCGTCGGGAAGCTTTACGTATACACGAGCTTCGGCTACAGCAGCGATGCGCCGAATGTCGAGATACTGAAGATGCCGCCTAAGAAGCTGGACGGCGGCATGAAGGTCGAGTCCCTCGAACTGACCGACGGCACGAAGATCGATGTTGACGGGATCTTCATCCTGAGACCTGCGATCGCTCCTTCGACACTGTTCTCGGGGCTGGAGATCGACGGAGCCCACATAGTCGTTGACCGCAATCAGGAGACGAACTACAAGGGATGCTATGCGGCCGGAGACTGCACGGGCAGGCCGTACCAGATAACCAAGGCGGTCGGCGAGGGGAATATCGCGGCGCACGCGATACTCGAAAGGCTGGTCGAAGCCGAAAAAGAAGGGAAATAGAGATGGCAGAACTGAAGATCGAGAACCAGGCGATGATGTTCGCATTTCTCAGCCGCGCGGCCATTGAGGCCAAAGGCGAGGCGGGACGCGATGCGATACAGAAGGGAATGATCAGATACGGCAGGGAGCGCGGCGCCAGGATGGCCGCAAGAGCCAGGGCGAACGGCGACCCTGTTGAACTGTGGACCAACCAGGCCTACGGCGAGTGGAAGCCCGACTATCCGGGACAGATGGAATTCGGCATGCTGAGATCGGAGCCGACATATCAGACATATATCGCGAAATGCGCCTGGTGCGAGGCCTGGAAGAAGAATGACATCCTCGAATACGGACGCGAATACTGCGTCCATGTCGACGCGGCGGTGTACGACGGCTTCGGCTGCGGAGCTGTATGCACGCCGGTCTCGACAGCGATGAGCTGGGGCGGTGAGCGCTGCGACTTCGACTGGGGCAAAGCTCTTTCGGACGAGGAGCTCGAAATGGTGAAGGCTAAGAAGGCGGAGCTGGGGACATCCGCGATGAGGGACTTCGATTTCCACACCGCTCATATCTACTGCTCGGTCGCTGACGAGCTGTGCAAGGCTTTTCCGGAGGAGTCGAAGGCGATGATCGACAGGGCCGTCGCGGATTATGTCGAGCTGTTCGGACAGGAGGCCTATGACTGCCTGCTCGGATTCTCGCCGGATGATTTCTGATCTGTGAAATAAAGGATACAGCAGCCCGGCGCTCACAAACTGCATGGCGCAGATACCAGGCGCAGATACCGGACGCAGATAACGGCGGCCGCGGTCTTCCTGACTGTGGACAGGGCCGGGACAAAATGATAGAATTACGGAGCCGCGGAGGTCCTGAAGGCTGACGCGGACAAAACAAACAGAATATAGGAGACGGAAATGGAAACCAGAGTCGCCGTGATAAGCATTATCGTCACGGAGCCCGGCCGCGTGGAAGAGCTGAACGAGATCCTCCACGAGTACTCAGCGTACATCCTCGGAAGGATGGGAGTACCGTACAGAGAGAAGAACCTCAACATCATCAGCATCGCCATAGACGCACCGATGGACGCGATCAACTCGCTGAGCGGAGCGCTCGGCAGGCTCGAAGGCATAAATGCGAAGGTGATCTACGCCAAAGCCTGACACATCCCCTGGATCCGAAGTCCCTGCGGACTGAGGACGAAGCAAGATGCGAAGGACGATCTCACAGATGCGCTGTTTGCGCGTACA
>CADBFL010000144.1 GCA_902793875.1 uncultured Eubacteriales bacterium
TGATTCCTTGAAAATGCAAGGCGGTGTGCCTTATCATTGAACACATGAGCGATCGAGCAAAAGGAAATGCAGCGCTGCTTCTGACAGCAATCCTGTGGGGCTCCGGCTTCATTGCGCAGAAGATAGGCAATACGGTCATGCCGCCGATGACGTTCAACGCGGTGCGCATGCTTATGGCGTCAGCCGTGCTGGTGCCTCTTATGCTGCCCGGCCTCAGGAAAAGCGGGTATTTCGATGCCGCCCGTAACACAAAAGAAACGGTCGGCCGCAGATATCGCAAGTCATTAACGGCGGGGCTCATATGCGGGACTCTTCTCATGATCGGAACGAATACACAGCAGATCGGACTGCTCACGGTGAGCGCGGGCAAGTCCGGATTCATATCTTCTGTATACATAGTGTTCGTGCCGCTTTTCAGTGTTCTGATCGGAAAGAAAGTAAGCATGAAGTCGCTGTTCTGCATCGTGCTGGCGATGATCGGCTTTGCCGTGATGAGCCTTGAAGGCGGCCTCGGAGGAGCTACTCCCGGAGACTGGCTGACACTCATCAGCGCCGCGGCCTTCGCTGCCCAGATAGTTGCTGTGAACTGCTATATAGACAAGGACAACGCCCTGCTGCTTTCGCAGCTGCAGTTTCTTTTCAGCGGGCTCATGGGCCTTGCCATAGCGATACCTATAGAAAGGCCGGATGCGGCGTCTCTGATGGCGGGGATACCGGTGCTTCTCTATGCGACTTTTGTCCCGACCGCCGGAGGATACACTTTGCAGATAGTCGGGCAGAAATATACGGACTCTACGACCGCAGCCCTTCTGATGTCGACGGAGGCGGTGTTCGCGGCTGTTTTCGGAGCGCTCATGCTCGGAGAGATGATGAGCGCGCGCGAGATGGCGGGCTCGGCAATAATATTCGCGGCGACCATCATCGGGCAGACAGAGCCGCGCCAAAAGGGTGCGAAAACAGGCGCTCCTGATGTATAATTGAGCCGGCGATAATATCAGCGGACATATCTGATGATCCGAAAACAGGAGGTAAAAAATGAAATACGAAATACTCAACGAGCCTTTCACGATCCTGAAAATGCAGATGGAGCAGGGCGAGAGCATCAAGTGCCAGAGCGGAGCGATGGCGTGGATGAGCCCGGGGATCACGATGGAGACCAAAACGGGAGGTCTCGGAGGCATATTCAAGAAGGCCATCGTAGGAGAGACACTGGCTCTCAACCACTATACTGCCGAACAGGCGGGCGAACTTACCCTGGCCAAGACCTGCCCGGGAGACATCATAACCTTCAACGTCGCAGAGACGCCGATCATTGCGCAGAAATCATCCTTCCTCGCTTCAACGGAGAACGTTGACATGGAAGTCTACATGCAGAAGAAATTCTCGACAGGATTCTTCGGCGGCGAGGGCTTCCTGATGGAGGAGTATTCCGGAAACGGCTACGTATGGCTCGAGATCAACGGCGCGTGCCAGGAGAGGACTCTCGGTGAGGGCGAGAAGCTCATCATAAGCAGCGGATACGTAGCGGCCATGGACGCCACCTGCTCGATGGAGATAGAGACCGTAAAGGGCTTTTCGAACATCATGCTCGGCGGCGAGGGTCTCTTCCTTACGACCGTCACAGGCCCGGGAAGAGTGTGGCTCCAGACCATGCCTATAACCACGCTGGCCATGAACCTGTACGAATACATGCCGCATCCGAGCAATTAAATGAGCAACATATTCGATTATCTTGAATGGAGAGGGGACATCTCGTTCGACGTGGATCCCTTCAATGAAGTGGACAACCTTGTGCTCTCGGAACTCGCCTACACCTGTTTCGACGGCACGGTTCCTTATGACGGGGAAGCCGTTCCTCTCAGCGAGGTAAGAAATGCATATTTCAGAAAGCATCCGCGCAGCGCGATACGCGAGGACAGCGATCACATTGCGAAGGCGCCGCTGCTGATGGACGGCATGGTATCCGGAAAACGCTTCGCGGATACATTCCTGACAGGCTATGTGGATATCGTTGACAGAGACGAGGCTGTCCAGATGGCCGCAGTGACGCTCCTTCTCGGAGACGGCAGCGCGTTTGTCGCCTTCAGGGGCACGGACGGAACCATAGCCGGCTGGAAGGAAGACTTCAGGATGAGCTATCTTCAGGAGACGGAAGGCCAGCGCAGGGCCGTGTGGTATCTGAACGAGACCGGAAAGAGGGTAAAGCGTCCGCTGAGGCTGGGAGGCCACTCAAAGGGCGGCAACTTCGCCGTCTACGCCTCGGCCTTCTGCGACAAAAGGATCCGGAAGAGGATAAGAGGCGTATATACCAACGACGGACCCGGATTCAGGCCCGAGGTGATGGAGACGGATGAATACAGGAGCATCCTCCCGCTGGTCACCAGCATCGTGCCGGACACTTCCGTCATAGGGATGCTTCTTACAAGCGATGTCGCGCACAGATTCGTAAAGAGCGAGGCTTCGGTGATCGCCCAGCACGACCCCATGACCTGGGAAGTGATGCGAAACTGCTTTGTGGAGTCAAAGCCATCGAATCTGGGCCTCTTCATCAAAAATTCCCAGAAGGGATGGCTCAGAAGGCTGGATGACAGCGAAAGGGAGCTTTTCGTGGATACGCTGTTCTCCATCCTGGAAGCAGCGGGCGTGCACAGCCTTGAGCAGCTGGGAGAGAAAAAGCTGAAGGCGCTTTCGGACATAAGAAGCAGCATGAAGGAGATACCGAAAGACAAGCAGAAAGAGATGAACCGCATCATCGCCGAGCTTCTGCACAGCAGCTCCGAAGCGGCGCGCGAGATGCTTACAAAGAAGCACACAAATCCATGAATGAGAAGAAGCAGATGCCTCGTTCACGGTCGTCGGATCGCACAGACCGGACACGGGAGACAACAGAGATCTCGGGTTATGGCTGATCCTGCTCGCGGTGTCCGTGACGACTCTGGGCGTTATAACCCTGCGGAGATCAGGGGCGTAAGGCACGGACAAAAAAACAAGCCGGGATGCTTGTTAAACATGGCTTGCGATGATATCATTAATAAATGTTAAGGGTAGGGCTGTCTTTTGATGGCCCTTTAAATAAGAGAAGTTATTGTCCAAAAGGAAAGGAAGTTACTATGAAAGGCAAAAAGAGGTTTATCGCTCTTCTTCTGTCGTTTCTCATGGTATTGAGCCAGATGAGCGTAGCAACGTTCGCGCTCGACACTGTTGCTGACGAAAACGCTGACCAGACTGTTGAGGAACAGGCAGCCGAAGAAACTCAGCCTGAAGCAGAAGCGCCTGAAGCTGCTGCAGAGGCAGAGCCTGCAGCGACAGAGCCTGCTGCAGAAGAGACTGCGACAGAGCCTGAGGTCGCTGAGCCGGCTGCTGAAGAGCCTGCGGAAGCTGAGCCTGCAAAGGCTGCAGCGAAAAAGGCAGCGCCTGCGAAGGCTGCAGCGAAAAAGGCGGAGCCTGAAAAGGCTGAAGAAGAAAAAGCCGAAGCATTCGATCAGAGCCAGACAGTAGACGGCGTTACAGTCAATGTAAGCGCTGCCAAGGGAGTGTTCCCTGCAGGATCGAAGCTGAGCGTAAGCAAGATTTCTGTTCCTGATGCTGTAGATACATCCGATGCAGAGGCAGCTTATGCGTTCGACATCAGCATTCTTGCGAACGGGAAGAAGATACAGCCGGACGGCAAGGCTACAGTATCGTTCACCACCGCAGGCGCTGCTGATTATGATACCGCAGTCTATCACATGGATGGCGGAGCTCAGAAGATGAGTGTTTCCGAGAGTGGTGATACGGCTACAGTAAAAACAGATGGGTTTTCAGCGTACGTTTATGTTTTGTTCTTGAATGTTGTTAAGCCAGAAACTAATGAGAAAAGCGTGGAGGTTGAACTTAACAAAAGATACACATTTAAAGAAATCTTTGAAATGGCCGGAGTAGAATGGCCTGAGCCTGAAGAGGACTATCTACCGAGAAACAACCTGTCAGCTTTTGGAGATTACATTGTACGTGATACTGTAGACGATGTACAGGGTCTAAAGTTCATAAAAGAATATACTCCTACTGATCAGGTTCCGTACATTCGACTTGTGAAAATAAGCGACGACTCAGAGGTTGCTAATATTCGTTTATCTGCAGTGAAAGAATGCAATATAGTCACATTCGATCTTAATGGCGGAACCATCGATGGGAAGCAGACAATAGATTCGCAGTATGTTCCTGTAGGTGAAAAAGCAACCAAACCTGAGGATCCAGTCAGAAAAAACAGCATATTTAAGTGGTGGTCTGAAAAAGACTCAACTACTGCGTTTGACTTTGAAACTGACATTGAGGAAGATACGGATCTGGTAGCTCAATATCACCAGCATGAATGGGAGTATACACAAACAGGCAATGTTATAGGCAATATACGCTGCGTTGCTGCTGATGATAGCTATGAATGTCCGTATTCTGACGGGTTCGATGTCATTCTCGATGTAAAAGACGTTTACCATAAAGGAAAGGTAGAGGTTAAATTAGTTGACCCATCATCAGAAGAAGGTTTCCCAAAAGACTACTATACGGTCGGACAGATAGAATACTATAAGGGAACGGTCACTGAAGACTTCGATAAGAAGGATACTGTCCCTTATGATACAGTAAAGAACACGGAAGGCAC
>CADBFL010000145.1 GCA_902793875.1 uncultured Eubacteriales bacterium
GGAGAGGCAGCTCGTGCAGTACGAGGCGCTGCAGATGGCTCTCGGGGACCCTGCGGGGGGATTCCTCCATAAGGGCAGAAGACCGGGCGCGACCATCACAGACCCCTGGGGGACGGTCATCGAGTGGCCGGAGGGCGCTCCGGGATCGATGCCGCTTGTGACGGAGGAGAACAAGGTAATAAAGGACATAACGAAGTGGAGGGACTACGTCCACGCGCCCGATGTGGTCGCCGGAAGCAGCGACCCCGAAGCCTGGAGAGAGCTGCGCGAAAAGATGCGCGGCCTCGCCGGAGACGAGCGCCTGGTTGCGGGATTCATGGCCACCGGCATATTCGAACAGTGCCACTTCCTGATGCCGTTTCAGGAGGTGCTGACGAATCTCTATGACCATCCTGATGAGATGCACGAGCTCATAGAGTACATCACGGAGTTCAGGCTGGCATACGTGAAACAGATCATAGACGGCCTGCAGCCGGATGTGATCTTCTCTCATGACGACTGGGGCACCAAGGACGCTCTTTTCATGAAGCCGGAGATGTGGCGCGAATTCTTCAAAGAGCCTTACCGCAGGTTCTACGGGCATATCAGGGAACGCGGGGTCATCGCCATCCACCACGCGGACTCATACCTGGTCCCGATCGTGGAAGACATGGCAGAGATAGGCATACAGGTATGGCAGGGCGTGCTGCCCGAGAACGACATACCGGCTCTGCAGGAACGCCTCGGCGGGCGCATGGTGCTGATGGGCGGCATAGGAGCTGCCATAGACAGGGAGGATGCCGGCGAAGAGGAGGTCCGCGCCTATGTGCATGACGCTCTTCACAGATACTGTCCGGGCGGGCACTTCATACCTTCTATAACCTACGGGCTGGCAGGGACGGTGTATAAGCACGTGGACCCGTGGATAGACGACGAGATAAGAAAATACAACGAAGGATATCATCTGCCGAGGTATAAGGCGGATACTGTCAGGAGGATAGGAGCTGTCACGCTTGGTGAAGAGCGCTCAGCAGAGGCCGCGGGCAAAGGGACAGATAGTCCGGGCGCTGCAGCACCGGCCGGAGACTCTCTTCTCGAAGAGATATCCGCGGCTCTTCAGGACGGTTCCGTATCCGAGACCGTTGAGGCTGTGAGGACAGCGCTGGACGGAGGCATCGATGCTCAGAATGTGCTCGCGGACGGACTGATCAGAGGCATGAACGAGCTCGGAGAGGATTTCTCGAAAGGAGAGGTGTTCGTGCCCGAGATGCTGAGGGCTGCCAACTGCATGGCTGCGGCGACCGAGATACTGAAGCCGCTGATCGCGGGAGAAAAGGGAAAAGCCGCGGGCAAGGTCTGCCTCGGGACTGTCAGGGGAGACCTCCACGACATAGGAAAGAACCTTGTAAAGATAATGATGGAAGGAGCCGGTCTCGAGGTCGTAGACCTCGGATGCGATGTCGGCGCCGAGGACTTCGTGCAGGCTGCCATAGACAACGACTGCGGAATGATAGCGTGCTCGACCCTTCTTACCACGAGCATGAACGAGATAGTGAGGGTCGTAAAGACCGCTGAGGAACGGGGGATACGCGAAAAGGTGAAGATACTCATAGGCGGCGCGCCTGTCACGCAGGAATTCTGCGAACAGGCCGGCGCTGACAGGTACACGCCGGACGCGGCCGCCGCCGCGCGCGCCGCCGTACAGATGCTTTCAGGGGAGGTGCTGTGACATGGAACTGTATTTTCCGCTTATTCTTGACGGAGCAAACGGAACTGAGCTCCAGAACAGAGGCTTTGACGGCAGCGTGTGCACAGAGGCCTGGGTGCTCGAACATCCGGATGTGATGAGAAAGCTCCAGGAGGATTACGTTGAGGCGGGCAGCGACATAGTATACGCGCCTACATTCGGCGCAAACCGCGTCAAACTCGAAGAAAACGGCATATTCAATCAGGTCGGGGACTTCAACAGAAGACTTGTCGCGATCTCGAAGGAAGCCGCCGCCGGGAGCGGGACCCTTGTCGCAGGCGACATAGCCACTACGGGAAAGTTCCTCGCGCCTGTCGGAGACGTATCATTTGAGGACCTCTATGACATATATCACGAGCAGGCGAAGGCCATGGAAGAGGCCGGGGTCGACATGTACGCGATAGAGACCATCATGACTGTCCCGGATGCCAGGGCAGCTCTGCTCGCTGTAAGGGATGTGAGCGACAAGCCGGTCCTCGTCTCGTTCACCTGCGATGAGAACGGGCGCACCCTGACCGGCACCGACGTAAGAGCCGCCATGATCATAATGCAGGGCATGGGCATAGACGCGTTCGGACTGAACTGCAGCACGGGACCCGAAGAGATGCTCCGACAGGCGGAGCGCCTCAGGGACATCGCCGAGGTGCCGGTCGCGATCAAGCCGAACGCCGGCCTTCCGAAGACAGTTGACGGAAAGACGGTCTACGACTGCCCTCCTGATGAGTTCGCAAAACACACAAAGGAATTCGCGGAGCTGGGAGCCTGCATGTTCGGAGGCTGCTGCGGAACGGGGCCTGAGCACATAGCCGCCCTCAGGCATGCTCTTGGTGACTTTGAACTCAGAAGACCTGGACCGGAGCACAGGGATAAGATAGTCTGCGCCACGGAAAAAGACGCTTTCATACTCGACCCGGGCATAGAAGCCGGAGAGGTCATAGAATGCAGCCCGCAGCTTGAGGAGAGCATACGAAAAGCGAACAGGAGCGAAGCGGAAGTGATCGCTGTCAGGATAAAGGAGCCTGCAGACCTCGACGAATTCGAAATGGCCCAGTATGCCGTAAGAAAGCCGCTGTGCCTGGTCTGCAGCGATGCGAAGCTTCTTGAAGAGGCGCTGAGACTCTACCAGGGCAGGGCTCTCTACGCCGGGGATCTTTCCGATGAGAAACTCATCCCGATGGCAAAGAGATACGGCCTGATCTTCTGATCGGAGGCAGGAGGCACTTTTGGAGGAGAGGACAGAAAACAACGCAAACAGCAGGAATGTGCTGCTCGTCGTCAGCTTCGGGACCGCCGTGGCAGAAAGCCGGCGTCTCGACATAGAACCTGTGGAACAGGCTGTGAGAGAAGCCGCGGGAGATTCATGGAGCACCAGGAGGTGCTTCAGCTCGCGCAGGGTCATCGATATCATCCTGAAAAACGAAGGGGTCGTGACAGAAAGCATAGAGGAAGCTGTCGGTAATGCGCTTCATGACGGTGCACGGAATATTGCCGTGCAGCCGACGCATCTCATGAAGGGCCATGAATACGGCAAACTGAAGAGGATACTGGCCGGATATGAAGAGTGCTTCGAAAAAATATCTGCCGGCGAGCCTCTTCTGTCGTCGGAAGAAGATTTCGACAGAGTGTCGGAAGCGCTTGTTGAAGCCTCCGCAGAATATGAAGACGGGGAGACTGCACTTGTGTTCATGGGGCACGGAACGGATGCTTCTTCCAACGGTGTCTACATGAAACTTCAGGAGAAGCTTCGGCGCAAAGGCAGAAGCGGTTACTACATCGGGACGGTCGAGGCCGGACCCTCGCCGGACGATGTGATCGCCGCGGTACGAAAAGGACCGTACAGAAGGGCGGTCATAAGACCTCTCCTGCTTGCAGCCGGGAACCACGCGATAAATGACATGGCATCTCCGGATGACCCAGGATCATGGTATTCGCGCTTCACGGCAGCAGGTTATGATACGGTCTGTATCAGAGAAGGGCTCGGGCGCCTGCCTGCGATCCGGGACATATATGCCTGCCATGCGAAAAGAGCGATCGGATCGCTGAACCTTTGAGTATTCGGTTTTTCAATACAGCATCGCCTCTATTGATACCTGATATCAGCGGTGTTACAATGATTCTGCACTGCAATTAATCTATAACATGAAGCATACGGTGCCCCGTGAATACCGGGGATAATAGGGAAGCGGGTGAGAATCCCGCGCGATCCCGTCACTGTGACAGAGCGTGACGGTCCAATATGTCACTGGGCGAATGAAAAGCCCGGGAAGGCGGACCGGCATAAGGCTCTCAAGCCAGGAGACCTGCCGTATCTTTGTACGGGAAACAGTCAGCATCCGGCCTGCAGTGCCTCTGAGGACGCGGACCGTTTCCGGATCACGGGTAATTGGTCGTACAGCATGACAGGGAGACCGGCTCTCTCCTGTTTCTGTAGTCCTTTTGCCGTGAACGACAAAGGGCTTTTTATTTTAGGCCCGGTTCATATCAAGTCAAAGGAGAAAGAAAAAATGAAGAAGAAATTGCTTGCTGTGGTATTGGGACTCGCGATGGTGTTCTCGTTCTCGCTTCTTACAGGATGCGGTTCGGGCGGCAGCGGGGAGACAAAGACTGCTGAAGATCCTGCTGCTGAATGCGCGAAGCTGATCGATGATATCTATGTACAGGAATGGACAGAAGATACCTATGAGAAGTGTGAGGCCGCAAAGGCAGCGTGGGATGCTCTGACAGACGAGCAGAAGGAGCAGGTCGAAGGAGAAGAGGCAAGTCCTGATTATTTCGGACTGGATACAGGAGACGCCTCAAAGGACGATCCGCTCAATCAGGATGAGATCGGTGAGAACGAGCTTCTGGTAGTGAGCTTCGGAACATCCTTCAATGACAGCCGCGCTGAGGACATCG
>CADBFL010000146.1 GCA_902793875.1 uncultured Eubacteriales bacterium
GTCTCGCCTGCGTGCCAGCTGTAGAACTCATCCATGGTGAGGGTCTTGTAGCCCTTGTCGTGGAGGTACTTCATCTGCTTCTCGAAGGTCGCCTCGTCTACGCAGAGGCCGTTGTCGATCTCCGATCCGGCCGGCACAAGCTTGTGATATGCGAGCACGGGGATCTTCTCCGCGACCGCGTCCTCATCCGAGCACGAAGAAAAAAGCCCGGAGCTCAGGATGAGCGCGAGTGAAAGGATTATCGCGGCGGGCTTCAGGGCCCGTCTGCTGATGCGTGATGATTTCATGATAAGACTTCCTTTCGGATAAGATTATTTATATGCAAGTATGAGGTCTGCGATCCTTCTCATGTCCTCTTCGCCGTATCTCTGGTCGACAGGCAGAGGCAGTATGTCCGAGGACCACCTGTATTCAGGGCTGTCTTCAGGCGCGGAGCTCAGCAGATACGACCAGTTGGTCGGCACGAAGACATCGCTTCCGGCAAGATGCTTTCTGAGAGCGACTCCGTTCTCATGATGATATGGATATGCGAACGGGCATTCAGGCATGCGCTTCAGGAACGGGTTGTCATCCGGCAGAAGGCTGCTCAGCGTCATGTAGTTCGCCCGCCTCTTCTCGCGGATATGGCCGTAGTCCACTGCTCTCAGCAGGTTCTGCGTGAGAACGGACATGCGGCGGGGGATCTCGTCGGCAAAGGTGTCGGACACGGCAAGCATGCCGCTGTAATGTGCCCTTGCGCCGTCCTCCAGCCTCCCCGTAAGGTAGCCGAGCCTGTCCGTCGAACGATCCGCAGGTATGTCGTCATCTGAGACGTCGATATCCGTGGCAAGATAGGCTCCGTCGCTGACGCCGAAGAACTTCCGGGCCGAATACAGGGTGTGGACGCCTTTGACAGGCCTGTCGTAGAAGGCCTGGGCGTTGTCGACTATCACGCACGGAAAGGAATCGCGGTACGATGCGATCTCATCCGGGCTGAGCTGGCCGTAGAAATTCACCAGATAGAGGATGTCGTCAGGGCCCGGGGCCTGCGAGTCTTTCCATACCGGGCTAAGGTCTTCGTCCAGTCCGTATGTCACGACATCAAAGCCGGCATGCTCCGCGCTGTATATCACGGACCCGCATATGTAAGCGGGTATGAATACTCTTTTGTGCCTGATGCGCTGCAGCAGCCACACGAGGGCCGTCCTGCCGAGATTCAGTCTGTAAAGATCAGGATAGTATTCGGAGCCGCGGAATGACTCCAGCCCGAGATAGCCTCCGATCTCTTTTGTTCTTGCTGTTTCCATGGCGTTTCCTTCTGTCTTCAAAATACCGAATCCATACTATCTGCACCCGCGATTATTGTCAAGGCTTGCCGTCTGCGGTATACTGATATGAAAGCTTTTGAGACAGAAAAGGAGCATACGCCGCATGCTGATATCGATCGTCATCCCGTGCTACTATTCGCAGAAGACCATAGGCAAGGTCGTCGACATGGTCAGCGACGAATTCAGAAAAAATGATGGCTATGAGTGCGAGTTCGTGCTGGTCAACGACGGATCCACGGACGGCACTTTCGATGAGATCGCAAGACTCAGCAGGGAGCGCGACAACGTCAAGGGCGTCGACCTCATGCGCAACTTCGGGCAGCATAACGCTCTCATGGCGGCGCTTCAGTATACCGAGGGGGACTACATACTGGGCATGGACGATGACATGCAGACTCATCCGTCCCAGATATTCAAGCTCGTGCACCGCATAGAGGAGGGCTTTGACCTCGTGTACGGGATATATCCTCAGCACAAGAACTCCGCCATCAAAAACCTCACCAGCAGGATCAACAAAAAGACCTCGAGGGTCATGCTCAGCAGGCCGAAAGAGGTCGAATCGAGCAATTTCTGGATCATAACCAGGACGGTCCGCGACGAGGTCATCAAGTTCGACACCTTCAATCCCTATGTCGACGCGATCTTCTACAGGGTGACCAATAACATAGGCATGGTCGAGGTAGAGCATTTCAAGAGAGAGTACGGGCAGTCCGGATATACATTCAGGAAGCTCCTGAAGCTGTGGCTCGCATACTGGAACTTCTCGGTCGTGCCGCTGAGGCTGTCCTTCTTCTTCGGGACGTTCTCTTTCCTGCTCGGCCTGGTATTCATAGTTATACTGATAATAAACAAGATAATGTCGCCGGGCATGCCGGTGGGCTGGTCATCGACCATGTGCGTTCTGGCCCTGCTGTTCGGCATAGTGCTCATGATGCTCGGCGTGGTAGGCGAGTATCTGGGCAAGATAATACTCATACTGAACAAGACGCCGCAGTACGTGGTCAGAGACACTGTCGGCATCAAAAGGGATAAAGAATGAAAAAACTCATGATACTCGGAGCGAGCATCTATCAGGTGCCTCTGATAAAGACCGCGAAAAGAATGGGACTGTACACCATGGTCGCGAGCATCCCGGGCAATTACCCGGGCTTTTCGGATGCGGACAGGGCGTTCTACATCAACACAACCGATAAGGACGCCATACTTGAGGTCTGCATGAAGGAGGGCATAGACGGCATATGCACCTCGGGGACGGACGTCGCCGTGGCGACCATAGGCCATGTCAATGAAGCGATGGGACTCGCGGGCATATCTGAAGAGGCGGCGGTCAGGGCATGCGACAAGCACGCCATGAAGGAGGCCTTCAGGGCGGGGGGCGTGGACGCCTCCGACTTTTACCGCGTGAGCTCTCTTGAAGAGGCGTATGAGGCCGCAGAAAAGATCGGATATCCGGTCGTCGTCAAGTGCGTCGACAGCTCGGGCAGCAGGGGCATAAACGTCGTTGATTCAAGGGACGGCATCGAAGAAGCCTATAACGAGGCGGTGCACTATTCCCACAAGGACTATGTCCTGGTGGAAGAGATGCTGCGCGGCGAAGAGATCGGCGTCGACGGCATGGTGCAGGACGGAGAGATCATACTCATAGCGCCGCATCAGAAATATACGTACAGATATAACGGAGCGACCATACCTGCGGGGCACTCGTTCCCGTACCGCTGCAGCGACGCCGTCAGAGAAGAGATCGACAGGCAGATCACGCTCGCGGTAAGAGCCATCGGTCTCGATGACTGCGCCTTCAATTCGGATGTCTTCATAGACGGGGACCGCGTGCACATCATCGAGATGGGCGGGCGCGCCGGAGCGACGGGGATACCCGAGCTGATCTCCATCCACTACGGCTACGATTTCTACGAGAAGATGATAGAGAACGCTCTGGGGCAGAAGGTCGACCTCAGCTGCGCAGAAGAGAAGACCCCATGCATGTCAAAGCTTCTGATGAGCCCCGTGGACGGGACTCTCACGCGCATAGACCGCGGCAGGATCGCTCAGCTGACAGACGAGGGCAGCGACATCGTGATCGATTACAACGAAGGCGACACGATCGAGAAGATGTACAACGGGACCACCAGGATCGGACACCTTATAACGGCCACTGATTCTGAAGAGATAAACGGCAGGATCATGCGCGAGATATACAGGGCTCTGTACGTGGACGGGATACCTATGGAGGAATTATGGGAAAGGTAAAGGACTATCTGCTTCTGCATATCTGCGTGATAGTCTTTTCGCTCACGAGCGTGTTTGCCAAGGCGGCGGCGAACAGATACAACAAAGGAGGCTTTGCCGACCCTCAGCTGTATCTATTCGCTTTTCTGATGCTTGCGGTCTGCGCCGTATACGCCTTCTTCTGGCAGAAGGTCATAAAGAACATAGACCTGCATGTCGCCTACGCCAACAGGAGCGTCTATCTCATATGGGGGCAGCTCTGGGCGGTGACGCTTTTCGGCGAGCACCTCAGCGCCAGGAACCTGATCGGGCTCCTTGTGGTGCTGATCGGGGTGGCTGTGGTGTCGTATTACACTGAATACGGGGAGGAGACGCGATGAACATATACATGGCTGTTCTTTTTCTGGCGACCTTCTTCTCGGCCGGCTCGCAGGTGCTGCTCAAGCTGAGCGCCAGAGAGAAGCACGAGAGCTGGATCTATGAATATCTGAACTGGAAGGTCATAACAGCGTACGGGATTTTCTTCTGCGTGCTCCTTTCGACCACATACGCGTACACTCATGTCGACATGAAGTTCGGACCTGTCATAGACACGTTCACCTACGTGTTCGTGATGCTGCTGTCGTTCGTCCTGCTGAAGGAGAAATTCACGAAGGGACAGATGATAGGCAATCTGATCATTATCGCCGGTGTTCTTATATATACACTCTGAGGAGAGATATGGCTGTAAACATAAAAAAGGAATTCAAGAATGTGATGACGCTTTATTATCTGCTGAAGCTGGATAAGAAAGTGCCTCAGGACCATAAAAAGATCAAAAGGAGACAGGACCGTCTGGTGCATAAGACCATGAAGAGGGCCTACTCTCACGTGCCTTATTACCGTGCGATCTTTGAAGAGAACGGTCTGACCCCTGACGATTTCCGTTCGACCGAAGATCTGGTGAAATTCCCGGTCATGACGAGAAAGGACCTCAGGGAGTGGATGCAGGCGGAATTCGACGCTCATCCGGACAAGGCGGATGACTGGGAGATATTCAGCACGAGCGGCTCCTCCGGAGTGCCTCTGAAGTTCGC
>CADBFL010000147.1 GCA_902793875.1 uncultured Eubacteriales bacterium
GAAGCTGTAACCTTCAGGAGCAGTGGCGAAGTCTATGTTTATATCGCCGAAGAGGGAGCCCTTCTCGACCTCCATGGTGTTCACTACGCCTTCGCCGTCGTTCAGGTCGATCGACACTGTGACGGTTTCGATTTCAGGCTCATCCTCTTCCCCGCTGCTGCTTCCGTTGTTGTTGCGGTTCCCGGAATTGCTGCCTGAGTTTGAGTTTGTGTTTGTGCTGCTCGAAGTGTCATCGGGCTCATCCCACTCGTCGATGGTGCCCTGGTCGTAATCCAGAGGCTCGTAGTCCATGTCGCTGTAATCCTCGGTGTCATCTTCGGATTCGAAGCCCTTGAAGATAGGGCGCTCCGCAACGGGCTCGCCGAGAAGGTCTCTTCGCATCTGATAGTCTTCCGACAGCCAGCCGTCCTCGTCCTCGATGGTCGAGGCGACCTCGGTGTTATTGGTGAGCCTCACTCTGCAGGCGCACAAAAGCATCATCAGCATGAGTACTGATACCAGCAGAAGATATTTAAGAAGCAGTTTCCGGTTTTTTCTCATATCCTTATTATATGCCTTCGCAGGCGCATTCTCACAGAGAGTATTTCAGCATCACGCGCAGCTTTTCCGTGAATGTCAGTTTCGATCTTATCATTTCGGTGGTCTCCTTCAGGAAATCCTCCATGCGGCCTTTTGCCTCATCATCGATCCGGTGATCGCTGTAGGCGGCCTCGCGCCAGAGCATGTACATCCTGCGGTAGCGGTTGGCGTAATCCTGCGAGTATTCCCCGGCGATGTACGGCGTCAGTTCGCTGAAAGGACGTGAGGCGGTATCGATCCCGCCGGCCCTGAGCCAGCGCACCGAATACGGGAACATTGCGGTCACGGCCGTTTTCGGATCGCCGCTGTCTATCCCCTCGCGCAGAGCCTTCCTCTTTCTGCTGATCCGGCTCCAAAGCAGCAGCGCCGCTAACGCTATAAGAAGGAGCACAGAGCCGATCACGGCAAGTATCACGTAGATCTTCGGCATGCCGCCGAAGAGAGAGTCGTCCTGAAAGTCATCCTCTGTTTCCGGATCGCTCAGATCCTCGGGAGCGAAATCCATTTCCATGTTCAGATCCTGTATCAGGCGGGAGTTCAGCGCGAAACGGTCCCTGAAGTTTTCGTCTGCCCTGGATATGGCGCTGTTCTCGCCCGGGGCGATGAATATCACCGCACCGAAGACGAGCATGACGGCCACAAACAGCGGCAGCGAGGATAACGCATTTCCTTTCGGCAGCGCGATCAGCAGGGCTGCCAGAAGAACGCCGGCGCAAAGGACTGAAGGTATGAGGCCGTAGTACGCGAAGGCGAAAAACGCTATAAGCGTGATCAGCGTGAGGACAGCTCTTCTGAATCCTGCAGGAGGAAGGGAAGCGAGCAGCCCTATGAGGCACGAGACCCATGCCGCGCCCATGCGGGGATCGCCGCCTCCGCCCGGTATCCTTTTATATATGTAAGCCTGAGCGGCTTCAGCTGTGTCGTAAAACTGGTTTATGAGATCCGCTATACCGCCGCCTATGGAGCTTCTTAGCACCACGAGGGATGCGGCGAGCAAAGCAGCGATAACCGCGGCTGCTATCCATTTCACTTTGCCGGGCTTTACGGACTCCAGAACGGTCATCCCCAGAAAGATCAGCGCGCCGGGCACCAGAAACGGGATGATGCCTCCGGAGGTGGTCATCGCGCAGAACATGCTCATGAAGGCAAGCAGAAGCACGGCTCCGGATATGTTGAGGGTCAGGCCGCTCTTCCAGGACGCACTGCCTTCGGAGCCGCCTGCGGTGATCATCGGTTCGGCGGAGCGGACTCCCGCGATAAAGCCGTCGCTTGATGCCGTAAAAACAGCGGCTGCAGGCTGAGCCTGCTCTCCGAATACTATTTCGGAGCCGACATCCGGGGCTGCTTTTTTGCCGCGCCCGAAAACCTTCGGCAGGCCTTTACTGCGTGGGGCTTTCGCCGGTCCCTTATTCGCTTTTTTCCCGAATCTCTTCAGATCCATCTATAGCTCCATGCCCGCGATGTCTGTCGCGGCTGTCTTTGCGCCGAATCCGGCGACGTTCAGGTTCTTGTCCGTGAAGCTGTGGGTGCCGCCGTACATGAGCACGGTGACCTGGCATCCGTTCGTTATGTCCTCTATGTTTGCCGGGATGCGCGAGCCCACGATGATGACGTGAGCGTAGCGGTCCTCGATGAGGTTCCTTTCGATCTTGCGGAACGCGCTCGGCGTGACGGACGGGACTGCGAGGTATTCATCCGCGGCGGCGGAGGCGTCCTCGTCGGTGATTATCCTCCGCACGGCGGCTTCTCCTGTGAAAGGATCCGTCCAGCCGGCTGAGATTATCATGTCGTCTTCGCGCATCGCGCGTATGAGCGAAGTGAATACGGACGCGACAGCGTCCAGGGCCGCAGGGTCCTGCGCGATGTCGGCCGCGCTGTCCATGAGAAGCAGGTACTGGTCCGTGACAGGATCGCCCATCTCCTTGACCAGCATTTTATCCGTCTTTTCCGAGAGCTTCCAGTGGATGTTCCTGACGGGGTCTCCCGCCACGTATTCCCTGATGCCGATCATGTCTCCCGCCACGGCTCCCTTGGTCTTCTGGGACTGGGTATCCGCTTCGGGCATGGCCGAGACGCCAGCGGGGATGATGCTTATCCCGAATATCTCGGGCAGCACCGTGACATATCTTTTCTCGACGTTTTTAAGAGGCCTTCTCCATATGCCCAGTGGATCCGTCACGACGGCCGAGGCGGCGCTCAGCTCGTATCTTCCGGCGTGCGAGGGCTTCACCTCGACCGGGAATTCGCTTTTGCCGCGTGGCATCAGGCTCCTTCGTATGGTGCATACGTCGGAGTCTCCGACCCTGAGATTGGTGCATCTGAGCTCAAGATCCACGGATGCGACCGGAAGCAGTCCCTTGTTTGTAAGGGTAACGGTGAAGATGTTCTTTTCTTCCGACGGACTGCTTTCGCTGATGGAAAGCCCTACGTTGCCGGCAGTGTATCTGAGCAGCAGAAACGACACCGGCAGCGCGATGATGAGAGATACCAGCAGTGCAAGCGTCACCGTCTCGTTCGAGAACAGGTAGAGGATGACTGCGAACAATAATAGCAGGCCCCATGCGGCAGCTCTTCTGTGCATCTCTTCCCTTCCGTTCCTATACGGCGTAAGGCGTTTTGACGCCGTTCATTATCTGTGTGAGGGCGTCACGCGGCGTGGTGCCGGCGGCCCTTGCTTTCTGTGTAAGTATGATCCTGTGCGAGCACACGTCGCAGAACACATCGCGGATGTCCTCTTCGCTGACGTAGTCCCGCCCCTTCATGAGGGCGCAGGCCTTTGCCATGTGGCTCACGGCGATAGATCCTCTCGGGCTTATTCCGAGTTCGGTCAGCTGGCTGGTGCGCGACGCCGCTGTGAGGTCGGCTATGTACTCGACGAGCTGCGGCTTGATCGTGACCGCGAGTGTGGCGATGTGAAGGTTCTTCACCGTATCTGCGCTGACGATGGTCCTGATGCCGGCGTACGGATCTTCAGTCTGCCTGTTCATGATGACCTTGATCTCGCTGGCTCTGTCCGGATAGCCGAGGCTGAGCCTCACGAGGAACCTGTCCATCTGTGCGTGCGGCAGCACCTGGGTGCCTGCGGCTCCGACCTGGTTCTGGGTCGCGATGACGATGAACGGGTCTTTGAGGGGACGCGTCTGTCCGTCGACCGTTACCTGCTTTTCCTCCATCGCCTCGAGAAGCGCGGCCTGGGTCCTGCTGGACGTACGGTTGATCTCGTCCGCGAGGAGGAGATTCGTATCGTTGATGACGCCCGGCATGTATGTGAAGGAATTCCTGTCCCTGTTGAAGACCGAGAATCCCACTATGTCCGACGGCAGCACGTCAGGGGTGAACTGTATCCTGTTGTAATTCAGCCCCAGCGTTTTTCCGAATGCGACCGCAAGCGAGGTCTTGCCCACGCCCGGCACGTCGTCGAGCAGGATATGGCCGTCGGCCATTATGCTCATAAGCACCTTGCGTATGACTTCGTCCTTGCCGATTATCACTTTGGCGACCTCAGCGGTGATGGCGTTCGTCGCGTTCTGTATGGCTTTTACTGTACCTGTATCTATGTGCATCGCAGCCTCCTTGAAATATCCGGTTTAGCTCATGAAAATATAGCATATCCGCGCCCTGTTTTGAGGCACTCTGAACAAATAATAAGATGTAAAAAAGGGGGCTGCGGCGCCGGGCAAGATTATAATTTGTAAATGAAAACACATTCGGGTGCGGCGATGTTGTATTATATATATTGACTTATAATGCGGTACGGATGATGCCGCGGCAGAGAAAGGCAAACAGGCAAACAGGCAGAAGGACAGGAAAAGATATGTACGACATCATATACGGATTCACAACGATAATCGCAAGGATACACGAACAGATACTCAGCATCAACGACTCGGGCGGATATTACTTCGACGACAAGGAGCTGCATTTCATCACGATGGGCATTTTCGGCATGCTCCTGATCTTCATTATCCACCCTGTATTCAAACTGCTGGCAAAG
>CADBFL010000148.1 GCA_902793875.1 uncultured Eubacteriales bacterium
GGCTCAGGGAAAAGGACTGATGGGATGAGGCTCAGAAGCGCCGTATCTTTAATATCCGTGATCATAGCCGCCATGATGCTCGTTTCAGGAACGACGGGTATTCAGGCGGCTTTTGCAATGTCTGATGCAGTGCCTGAATTCACTTCATTCGACCAGCTGAACGGGAAAAGGATCGGTCTCCTGACGGGGGCGCCGTTCGAGGATCTCATACACAGCAAGGTGAGCGATCCCGGGAAGATCGAATATTACAGCTCTGTGGCAGACGAGGAGATGGCCCTTAAGGATCATAAGATCGACGCTTATTTCACCAACAATGCGGTAGCGGAGCTTGCCGCCAACAAGGACAGCACGCTGGCGGTATTCCCCGAAGTTCTCGGGGAGACCGTCTACGGATATGCTTTCGCAAAAGGTGACCCGGACCGTGACAAATGGGAGCAGGCTCTCAGCAGCATAAGCGACAGGGAAAAGAAGGCGCTCTGGGACGAGTGGATGAGCGCTGATGAGAGCGGCAAGAGCCTGCCCGAACAGGACTGGCCCGGATCGAACGGGACGGTGACGGTCGCGGCCTGCGATACCATGCCGCCGATGAGCTACCGCGGCGCCGATGCGCAGATCGAGGGCTTCGATATAGAGCTGCTCCTCATGATGGCAGAAGAACTGGACGTGCATCTCAGATTCACAGGCATGGAGTTCTCTTCGACCATGGCGACGGTCGAATCGGGCAAGGCAAAGATCGCTGCGGGATGCATACTTGTTAACGATGAGAGAAAACAGGCGGTGGACTTCGTGGAATACTATCCGGCGTCGTATGTGTTCGTGGTGCGCGCTGTTTCCGACGGCGGCGGGGGAAACGGCTTTTTCGCAAAACTGAAAGACAGCTTCAAACGCAATTTCATCACCGACAACCGATACAGAATGGTGCTCTCGGGACTGTGGCTGACGATCGTGATGTCGGCTGCTGCAGGCATCTTCGGGCTGCTGATCGCGTTCGCTCTCGTGTTCGTGAGGCACGGAGGCCGTAAACTGCCGAACAGGATCATAGACGTGTACTGCGCTCTTGTGGCGGGCATACCCGCAGTCGTCATACTGATGGTGCTGTACTACATAATATTCGGCGCGGTCGATCTGCCGGCCGTTCTTGTGGCATCCGCGGGATTTGCCCTCATATTCGGCGCGAGGGCATGCGGAACGATATGGAGCGCAGTATGCGCTGTGGACCCGGTGCAGAGGGAGGCGGCCCTTGCACTCGGATACAGCGAGCAGCGGGCATTCAGAGAGATAATACTGCCGCAGGCTAAAGGCGTATATCTGCCCGTACTGAAGGGGCAGTTCATCAATCTTGTAAAGGAGACGAGCGTTGCGGGCTATATCACCGTGCTCGAACTCACTCGCGCGGGAGATCTTATAAGGAGCCGCACGATGGAAGCGTTCTTCCCGCTCATCGCAATAGCGGTCCTGTACTTCCTGCTGACAAGGCTCATCACCAGGCTGATCGGCCTGGCAGACCTCAGAGATGCCAGAAGGCGCAGTGAAAGAAAGATCAGGGGGATCGACGCATGAGCTTCATAGAGATAAGGCATCTGAGAAAAGAATATGATAACGCGGTCCCTCTGCAGGATGTGAGCGTAAGCATCGGGAAAGGCGAGGTGATAGGCATCATAGGCCCGTCGGGCACCGGGAAGTCCACATTCCTTCGATGTCTCAACAGGCTCGAGACGCCGACATCGGGAAGCATCCTTATAGACGGAGAGGATATATGCAGGCCGGATGCGGACCTGGCAAAGCTCAGGCGGAGGATGGGCATGGTGTTCCAGTCATACAATCTCTTCCCGCACATGATGGCCGTCGAAAACATAATGAGACCTCTTCAGAGCCTGCTCGGCGTGAGCGTGAGGGACGCCTATGATGAGGCGATGGAGCAGCTTGCCTGTGTTGGCCTCGATGACAAGGCAAGGCGCTATCCGGATGAGCTGTCGGGTGGCCAGCGGCAGCGGGTCGCCATAGCCCGGGCTCTTGCGATGCACCCGGACATCATGCTGTTCGACGAGCCGACGAGCGCACTGGACCCGGGCATGGTGTCTGAAGTCATGTCGGTCATGAAGGAACTCTCGCAGACCGGGCTCACGATGCTGACTGTCACTCACGATATGCGGCTGGCGAAAGAACTGTCCGAAAGAGTGTTCTATATGGATCAGGGCGGCATATACGAGGACGCTCCGGCTGCAAAGATCTTTGAAGACCCGTCCGGGGAAAGGACGAGGGATTTCATATTCGACATCCGCAGCTGGAGATACGCTCTGTCCTCGGAAAACCGCGATATGCACGAGATGCTTGGCTCTCTCGACGACTTCTGCAGAAGGACATTCATGAGCAAAATGCAGGCTGACAGCTGCCGCCATGCTGTCGAGGAACTGGCGGTATCCCATCTTCTTGCGGATATCGATACACACCCGGAGCACCGCTTCGGGATCACGGTGGACTACCGCGAGGAAAGCGGCGAAACAAAGCTTCTCGTGAGAGGAAGCCCTCTTCCTGAAAGCGGGGAGCCTGTTTCAGATGCCATACTTGCGGGGGCGGCAAAACGTCTGCCGGATGATGAAAAAGGCAGGGCTGTGTTCAGCATAATCAGCCGTGCCGAGGACAAATGAAACAGCCTTCGGGATGACGCGCGGCGCATCCCTGGAGGGGGCATGTAAAAAATACATTAAAATGCACTAATACATGGCCGTTTTGCTTGCGTCATTTCTTTGTCAATGATAGAATCTCTTCGTAAGGAAACGGAAGCGCATCGAATAGTTTCCGAATCCTCCGGGAGGGAGAAAGGATAAAGATGAAGAACGCAGCAGCTGACGAACTCAGAGTTCGCATTCTTGACGAGGCTGCAAAACTTTTCGACAGGAAGGGCATCAAGTTCACGATGGACGATCTTGCCCGGTCTTTGGCTGTCAGCAAAAAGACAATATATACCGTCTTTGAAGACAAGCGCTCCATCATGACCGAGACCATCGACCGTTTCTTCGATGACGCGCTGGCCGAAGAAGAAGCCATCCTGAACGATGACAGCCTCGCCATCCCCGATCAGCTGAAGGCCATCATCGGGAGGGTGCCTGAAAGATATACGCAGAACGACCTCGCGCAGCTGTACGTGCTGAAAGAAAAGTATCCTTCGGTTTACAGGCACTGGCAGCGGTGCCGCGAGAATTACTGGGAAGGCGTATGCATACTGCTCAAAAGGGGCATCGAGAGCGGAGAGATAAGGGACGTCAGGATACCTGTGCTCAGGACCATGTTCCAGTCGACGATAGAGCAGTTCTTCCAGGACGATGTGCTGATCAAGAACGGCATTTCCTACCGTGATGCGCTGTCAGAGGTCGCCTCGATACTCGTGGACGGGATAAGGGCAAAATAAGTTTCGTTAAGCAGCCTTGCAAAAGGTCTTAAAACAAAAATAAAAAACGTAGATATAACAAAGAGAAAGAGAGGGAAAAGTATGGCTAAGAAAGCTAAGGTACTGTCTCACGACGAGAAGATCTTCAAGCTTATCAAGATCATCACTGACCGCAAAGAGATCCTCCTCGGACTCGAGAAGCCTTCAAAGGATTCTCCTGAGTACTGGGGCATGGACGCAGGCTATCAGTACGTCGTAAGAAGGTACGGCAAGGACATCGCAGAGGACGCCCTGGATGCGGCGCTCGTGATGGGAAAGCGCAAGCCTAAGACATTCGCGCAGATGAGAGAACTCACGGGCTTTGACGATGATCATCTGAAGACATGCCTCGAGGCTCTCGGACAGTTCGGCCTCGTTGAGTGGAACAACGAGAACGAGGACGGCAAGAACCCTCAGCACGAGAGACGCTACGTGCTCGACATGTACGTGCCGGGCGCTGCTGAGATCATGGTCATGAGAGATCAGATCATGCCTCACAATCCTGAGGTGGCCGACTTCTTCGAGAGAATGACTTATCTGCCGCTCGCAGGCATCACACAGATGGTCGGCAAGGGCGGATGCGGCATCGGAATGCACGTCATCCCTGTAGAGAAGGCCATCCCTGCAGAGTGCGAGTCGCTCGATGTCGAGCACATCTCGTACTGGCTCAAGAAGTACGAAGGCCAGATCGGTCTCGGGATCTGCTCCTGCCGTAAGCAGCAGACAGAGAGAGGCGAGGGCTCCGGAGACATCATGCAGTACTGGTGCATGGGCCTCGGCGACTTCGCAGACTACTGCAAAGAGTCCGGAATGGGCTACGATATCACTTACGAAGAAGCTCTCGAGGTGCTCGAGAAGGCCGAAGAGAAGGGTTATGTGCATCAGGTCACGAACATCGACGGCGAGAACAAGATCTTCGCGATCTGCAACTGCGCAGTCGGCGTCTGCAACGCCCTTCGTACATCGCAGCTCTTCAACACGCCGAACATGTCCGCTTCCGCATACGCATCCGAGGTCGACGCTGAGAAGTGCGTTGCCTGCGGCAAGTGCGTAGAGGTCTGCCCTGCAGGCGCTGTCAGACTCGGACAGAAGCTCTGCACGAAGCACGGCGAGGTCGAATATCCTAAGCAGGAG